>CANHNG010000090.1 GCA_947461915.1 Flavobacteriaceae bacterium | reverse complement strand
ACAGCGAACTGCTTTTTGAAAGACCTTTAACGATAAGCCAAATTTCATTCGAGAAAAAAGATGCTGTCAAAAACCATATTTTGATGATTGGTGAGACGGCAGGATTAATCCATCCTCTGTGTGGCAATGGAATGGCAATGGCGATCCACAGTGCTAAAATAGTGTCCGAATTAGTTATAGAATATTTGCACAATAAAATCTATTCCAGAAAAGAATTGGAAGAAAAATACTCAAAAGAATGGAATACAAATTTCAAAAGCAGACTTATGATAGGTCGAATTTTGTCAAAAATATTGCGGATGGAAAAATTAGCTTCTCTTCTTATCCAATTATTGGGTATATTACCGTTTCTATTACCCAAAATCATTAAAAGAACACATGGCAAACCAATAATTTTGAAAAATTAAAATGTTTATACACACAAAAGATAGATCTTCAGCCCGCGAAATAATGGATAATTTTTCGATGGAAGGTGAAATCTTGCGTGATGCATTGGATAAAATTGCCAAAATAAACCAACTCTTGGGAGGAAACCAGTTAACTTTACGAGGTGTACAGAATTTGATTGCTACTATTCCCAATAAAACGGAAATTACAATAGTTGACGTGGGTTGCGGCAATGGAGACATGTTGCGAACGTTGTCAAAATATGGATTAAAGCACCAACTGAATTTTAAGTTGATAGGAATTGACGCCAATGCTTTTACCATTAATCATGCAAGGGAATTATCAATCAATTATCCAAATATAAGTTACTATTGTGAAGATGTTTTTGGTAAAAATTTCGCAGCATTAAAGTATGATATTGTTTTGTGTACGTTGACATTGCATCATTTTAAAGATAATGAAATTATTCTATTAATGACTGTTTTTTATGCCAATTGTAGCATTGGAGTCGTAATCAATGATTTGCACAGAAGTGCTATTTCATATCGATTATTTCAGGCCTTATGTTTCGTTTTTAGGTTGAATTCTATGTCGCGAGAAGATGGACTTGTTTCCATACTAAGAGGTTTCAAGAAAAACGAATTGGTCTGTTTTTCAAAAATATTAAATTTAAAAAACTATAAAATCCAATGGAAATGGGCTTTTCGTTATCAATGGATTATAAAAAAGACACTGAGATAATAGATAAAGAGATAAAAGAAGTATAAATTTTAATCTGTTATCTATTTGTCTTTCATCTAAAGTCTAAAAAAAATATGAGTGTAAAAATCAAATGTGTTTCGAAGCAATTACCCAAATATTCCAGAACAACCGATGAAATAATTCCGTTTCTCGAAGCTTGGCTTATTGGGCAAGATTCAAGGTTTATTAGAAAAGTGAAGAAGATTTTTGAAGGTGCCGCCGTAGATAAACGCTATTCTATTATGGATCCCATTGAAGTTTTTACCAATACTTCATTCGAAGAAAGAAATGATATTTATGTTCGCGAAGTCATCGATTTGGGGGAGAAAGTTTTGGAAAAAGCCTTGCAAAAAGCCAACTGGAAACCCGAAGAGTTAGACTATATTATAACCGTAAGTTGCACCGGAATCATGATTCCCTCTCTGGATGCTTATTTAATCAATAAATTGAAATTGCGCCAAGATATTGTCAGACTTCCCGTAACCGAAATGGGCTGTGCTGCTGGTATTTCAGGAATTATTTATGCCAAAAACTTCTTGAGGGCCAATCCCGGAAAACGTGCCGCGGTAATCGCTGTAGAAAGTCCCACAGCCACGTTTCAATTGGATGATTTTTCAATGGCCAACATTGTCAGCGCTGCGATTTTTGGTGATGGTGCAGCATGTGTTTTACTTTCTTCCTATAATGAAGATGAAGGCCCAGAAATTTTGGATGAAGAAATGTATCATTTTTATGATGCCGAGCATTTAATGGGTTTCAAACTAACGAATTCAGGTCTACAAATGATTTTGGACATAGAAGTTCCAGAAACCATTGCTTCGCATTTTTCGAATATTATCCATCCATTTTTGAAGAAAAATAATTTGAATATTGAAAATTTGGAGCATTTAATTTTTCATCCCGGAGGGAAAAAGATTGTTCAAACCGTGGAAGGTTTGTTTTCTGATTTAGGAAAAAATATAAACGATACCAAAGAAGTGTTGCGATTGTTCGGAAATATGTCCAGCGCCACGGTTTTATATGTTTTAGAAAGAATTATGGATAGTAAACCCAAAAAAGGAGAAAAGGGATTGATGCTGAGTTTTGGTCCAGGCTTCTCCGCTCAAAAGGTTTTATTGCAATTTTAAAATGACAAGTCAACAAATCATATCAAAATTACCCTATTCGAAACCCTTTTTGTTTGTGGATGAATTGCATCGCATAGATGAGAATGGGGTGGAAGGCACCTATACTTTTGATGAAAATCTGGATTTTTATAACGGTCATTTCAAGGATAATCCCATCACGCCGGGAGTAATTCTAACCGAGGTAATGGCGCAAATTGGTTTGGTGTGTTTGGGCATTTATTTACTAAATGATACATGCAATTCAACTACTGCAATTGCCTTAACGTCAAATGAAATTAATTTTTTTAAACCTGTATTTCCTAATGAAAAAGTAACCGTAATTTCGGAAAAAGTATATTTTAGATTTGGAAAATTAAAATGCAATGTTGTGATGAAAAATAAAAAAGGCGAAGCCGTTTGCTCAGGAACAATTGCTGGCGTTATAATTTAAATTTTCTAGCATGTCATTTCGACCAAAGGAAGAAATCACATTTACTATTTTAATAATGATATTGCGTCGTTGCTCACAATGACAAATAAAAACAGAAATGAATAAACGTGTCGTAATTACTGGTCTCGGTGTTGTTGCTCCAAATGGTGTGGGGCTTGACCCGTTTACTTATGCGATAAAAAACGGTGTTTCGGGAATTAAACACGATGCCGAATTGGAGCGATTGCAATTCTCCTGTCAAATTGCAGGAAAACCAGAAGTTTCTAATGAATTAGCTTTGCAGTATTTTTCGGAATTGGAAATGCGAAATTTCAATTCTTCAGGAATTTTGTATGGAGTGATTGCTGGAATTGATGCATGGAAAGATGCTGGGTTACCAACGGAAATCAACGAAGAACCCGATTGGGATAGTGGAACCATTTTTGGAACCGGAACTTCAGGTATTGACAAGTTTCGGGAAAGCATATACAAAATTGATGATTTTCAAACCCGAAAACTGGGAAGCACCGCCGTGGCACAAACCATGAATAGTGGCGTGAGCGCTTATTTGGGCGGAAAATTAGGATTGGGTAATCAAGTCACAACCAATTCATCTGCTTGCACAACAGGAACTGAAAGTATTTTGATGGGGTATGAACGCATCAAATCAGGTCAGGCAAAACGTATTTTAGCGGGAAGCACGAGCGATTCCGGTCCGTACATTTGGGGTGGATTTGATGCAATGAAAGTATGTACATTTAAGCATAACGAAACACCGGAACAAGGGTCAAGGCCAATGTCTGCAAGTGCTTCTGGTTTTGTTCCAGGAAGTGGGGCAGGAGCTTTGGTATTGGAAGATTTAGAAACGGCTTTGGCTCGAGGGGCAAAAATTTATGCGGAAGTTCTTGGCGGAAACTTGAATTCTGGTGGTCAACGTGGTCAAGGAACAATGACGGCTCCAAATCCTGTTGCTGTGCAAAAGTGCATAAAAAATGCTATTGAAAATTCAGGCATTCATCCCAATGAGATTGATGCTATCAACGGACATTTGACAGCCACTTCAAAAGATAGACTTGAAATTGAAAATTGGAGTGAAGCCTTGAATAGAAAAAAAAATGATTTTCCGTATATAAACTCTCTAAAATCGATGGTCGGCCATTGTTTGTCCGGGGCGGGAAGCATTGAAAGTGTGGCTTCGGTTTTGCAATTACATCACGGATTTATTTTTCCAAATAGCAATTGTGAAGATTTGCATCCTGAAATTACCGCCTTAATTCATGCGTCACGAATTCCACAAAAATTGATTGAGAAAGAATTGACTATCATTGCAAAAGCTAGTTTTGGCTTTGGTGATGTTAACGGATGCATTATATTTAAGAAATTTAAAACTTAAAAAAATCATAACTAAAAGATTTAAAAAAAATGAATAAACCCGAAATAATCGATAAGTTAAAAGTAATCGTAAAGCCCTATGTAAAAAATCAAGAAGCATTTGATAATCTTACCGAGCAGACTGATTTTATTAGTGATTTGCAAATCAATTCGGCAAATTTAGTGGACGTGATTTTAGATATTGAAGAAAAATTTGATATTGTAATCGACAATCAATCTATGGAACGAATGCTCGACGTGAAATCGGCCATGGAAATCATTGAAACCAAATTAGCAGAAAAATGATAGGAAATGATATTATAGATTTGGATTTGGCCCAAAAAGAAAGCAATTGGAAGCGAAAAGGTTTTTTGGATAAAATTTTCACAAAAAAAGAACAAAAACTAATTTTTAGTGCTGAAAATCCAACGGTCATGGTTTGGGATTTATGGAGTAGGAAGGAAGCGGGGTATAAAATATACAATAGAAAAACGCAAATTCGGGGCTATTTTCCTTTACAATTAGAATGTTTTGATTTGGAATTTATTAATGGAATTTATTTTGGAAAAGTAGGGATAAAAGGCGACGTATATTTTACAAAAACTGAAATTACAGCTAAATTTATCAAAACAATTGCTGTCGAAAATGTAAATGATTTTAATGAAATTAAGATATTGGAAAATCGAAAAGACATCAAAAAAAATAATGGAATACCAAGCTATTTTGAAGAAGAAAATTCAAAACCAAGACCGGCTTCAATAAGTCATCACGGTAAATTTGAACAAATTATTGCTGTTTAATTCAATCCCAATCGCGATTTTAATTTAAGGAAAAGTAAGGCAATTTTATAAGCATCTTCAGACGAAGAATTCCGATCACTTTTTGGGATCTTGTAGATATCGCACAATTCATCAAGTGAAAATTGTTTGTTGGTTATGTCGTGTAATTTTCTGTACATAATATCAATATCCAATGCTTCGTTTTTCAATCTTCCGCATTCTAATTTTTCTAAGGCTGCATTGATCATTTCAACATCAAAATGAACATGGTGTCCCACTAAAGTAGCATTGCCTATAAAATCGATAAAAGCCTTTATGGCATCAGGTTCCCCTAATTTTTTCATTTTGCTTTCGACAATAAACTCGTTTGAAAGTCCATTGTCATGGCAGTATTTGTATTGCAACAAAACAGTTTCAAAACTGTCTCCTATATAAATACTATTATTGATTATTGCAAAGGCTCCAATCGATAAAATCACGTCTTTATGTGAATTTAATCCCGAAGTTTCAGTGCAGAGTACCACATAACGCTTCGATTTTTTTTCAAATTTCGAAAGATAAGCCTGCCAAAAATCGGGGTATTCTTTATTGATATTTTTTAACCAGTCTAACATGATTAGGAAAATTGGGTAAGTTGGAACTTGTTTTTTATCAATTCTTCCAATTCTTTCATTGGAGCCAAGGCATTTTTCAAATTATCTCTATCCACTTTTGATAATTCCTGTAGATTAATAAATTGTCCTGAATTATCATTTTTCAAACCTTCCAAGGTTCTGAATTTGGATAAAGTCAAAAATGCTTCAGCACAATTAAGATAAATTTCAGCATTTTTAGTATCGATAATAGCCAATTGCTTGAATCGCATATAGGTGTTATTGACCCCTCTAATATTGTGGCTCAAAATAAAAAGACGAGCTCCATCAATGAGAGGCATTAAGGCCTTTGTTTTAATGTCGAATTTATCCTTATTAATACCTTCTTCCTCCACATTGAATTTTTTGAAAAAACTTAAAGGTGAATTATTTTTCAATGTATCATTTCCCAAAAAGTCAAAAAATAAAGCATTGTTCTTAACATTATTGAAAATCACGCTTTCGATAGCTTCTTCGATTTTTGGTTCGCCAAAGGCAATTTCATAATCAAAGAAAATACTGCTGATGTTATTGCTTTTTTCACCTGGAGTGTTTATCCAAGCATTATACTGTCTTGTCCAGTCAGTCAGCGATTTACACCAAAGCATATTACTTCCCATTTGTCCATTTGGACAGGGTGGATACCCCACTTTTTCCAAAATAGCGGTAGCTCTTTTTCCTAATTTAAGGAAATAGTCTTTCACCTCTCGATATTTATCGGCAGTGACATCCTCAAAAATTAAAATACTGTCCTGGTCGGTTAACAACAATTGTTCTTTTCTGCCTTGACTCCCAATGCTAAGCCAAGCAAAACGGGCAGGAGGGGAGCCTAAATCCAAAATTGATATTTCCACCGCCCTTTTTATAATGGCTAAATTAATTTCGCTGGCAATGTTGTTAACATGGGAAAGCGGTATGTTTTTTTGAATTGATTTTTGGATAATATCGGTTAATCGGTCCCGTATCAGTTTCAAATCTTTTGGGGAATGGGAACGCTTAATTTCTTTGATAAGAACGCCTGGATTGCTGGCTTGGGCCACTATTAAATCGTGTTCTGAAATAATTCCCTTTACCGCTGATTTATCGGTTCCATCCTGAGTGACACACAAATGCGTCACATTGTGTTTCAACATGAGCAATTGGGCTTCCGCCAAAGAGACATTCTCAACAACAGTTACCACTGGCGATGACATAATTTTATCTATTGTAGCCGATACGGGAAATCGACCAGTCGCAATTTTAGTACACATGTCCGTGTGGGTCACAATTCCAATAGGGTATTCATTGTCGCAAACAATGGCACTATTAGTGATTGAATTGGTCATTTGTTGTGCAACATCTTGAACAATAGTCGTTTTTGATGTTCGAAGTGGAGCAGTATTATAGGATAAGGACTGGAAATATTGCATTCCGGATTGCTGTTCCGAATAGTAAACATTGTCTGAAATTAGTTTTCCACGAGTGTTTTCTTTATCATTTGGATTGCTGGTGTTACTGGCAAAACTTTGCAAAAGAAAATCCAATACATTGGGGTTATTGGCCACAAAGGGCCGGAACGTGGTTATGGGGATAGCATAAATAATACTTTCTTCGCGCGCTTTAGCCGTCATCATATAATTGTTCTTGGCGAAAAATGGACGTAAACCAAAAACATCTCCTTCAATACATTTGTTTAATAAGGTT
>CANHNG010000089.1 GCA_947461915.1 Flavobacteriaceae bacterium | reverse complement strand
TAGATTGTCTTATGCTGCCTATATATGCTGAACCCCCTTTTTTAAACAAAATATTCAACTAAACTGAGAAAGTTTTTTTTTGGTTTCTCGGCTAAAACTGGAACAGAAGAAAAAATAAACCATTTGATTTGATCCATTTTCCAATTCTTTAATCAAACCATGCGTTCCAGCCACACTAATATATGTTCCATTAATAGAAGAATATTCATTTTTTGGCAATCCCCATTAGGTTTTATAAAAACTTAATTACGCTGAGTTTCTACTTGCGTTGGTGTTTCCAAAAAGGGATCGTGTTACAATCTTCTCGTAGGTCTTTATAAGATCCAAATCTGGTTTTTCCTCCTTGTTTAACTCATTTATTCGCAACAAAGCATATTGCTGTATTGTCAACAAAGGCAGCACTATACGTTCTCTAATGTCAATAGAGGCTTTCCCGTCAGGATAGTTCTCCATTAATCCTTTATGACCTGCAATTTTTAAAAGTAATCTTTTTGTTTCCAAAAACTCGTCATATATTATTTGCCAAAAAGCTCCAAATTCAGGATCTTTTTTCATATAAGCCGTTAACGGAAAAAATGATTTTGCTAATGACATCATACTGTTTTCCAACAATGTCTTAAAGAATAATGAATCGTTATATAAATCTTGAACTTTATCCCATTGATTGGTATCCTCAAAATGTTTTAGTGCTGTACCCACTCCAAAAAAACCAGGTACATTCTGTTTCAATTGACTCCAAGATCCAACAAACGGAATAGCTCTCAAATCAGCAAAATCTAATGTTTCAGATTTGCTTCTTTTTGAAGGACGACTACCAATGTTGGTTTTAGCATAATATTTCAAGGTACTCATTTGTTCTAAATAAGGAATGAATTTAGGGTGATTCTTGAAACTTAAATATTTTTCATAACCCAATTCTGCCAGCTGATCTAATATAGTCGATTCATCAACAGACAATTCATTTTTACCTTTACTAAAAACCTGATTCGTAATTCCCGCACTTAATAAATTTTCTAAGTTGTAACGGCAAGAATCTAAAGTTCCAAAATTAGAACTTATGGTTTGCCCTTGTACGGTAACCTGAATCTCGTTATTTTCTATCTTTGGACCCAATGAAGCATAGAATTTATGGGTTTTACCTCCGCCACGCGCAGGAGGCCCACCGCGACCATCAAAGAAAATGGCATGAATTCCGTATTTTCGGGACATTGTAGTTAGTTCTTCTTTAGCCTTATAAATACTCCAGTTAGCCATCAAATAACCACCATCTTTTGTTCCATCGGAGAAGCCAAGCATTATTGTTTGCTTATTATTTCTGTTTGTTAAATGATTTGCATAGGCCGGATTAGTGTAGAGTTTTTCCATAATAATATGGGCATTCTGTAAATCATCAACTGACTCGAACAATGGGATAATATCAACTGATAAATTTTCCCAATTGTTCAAATGGAAAAGCGCAAAAGTTTCCATAACATTCAAGGCACTTTCATTATTACTGATGATATACCTGTCAGCACCAGATTCTCCGTTAGTGACTTGAATTTTTTTAATGGCTTGAATCGATTCTAAAGTGGATTTTGTAATTTCATTATCAAAATCATTAGGATCAAGATTTCCTTTGACTTTTGACAACACGTCAAACTTCTCATTTTCTGTCAATTGAAAATAATTCTCAGGGAAGACATTAGTACCTGAATTCAAATAATATTTAACAACATCCTTAAAAACGGCATCGTGTATTTTACTGTTTTGACGAATGTCTAGTGAAGCAAAATGGAATCCAAATAAATTTACTTTAATAAGTAACGCATCTAATTCTTCTAAATACAAAGATTGATGTTGCTCAACTATAATGGTTTTTATTTTAATCAATTGAGATTTAAATTCCTCTAAAGTAATGTATATTTCCCCTTTGGAATAAAATACGGAGCGGTATAATTTATATTCTAATTCAGCCACTAAAACATCTACACCAGAGAAAGTCAATTTTCTTTTTAAATTTCTCATTTCGACATAGTAACATTTCAAAATTGATGTTCTAAGTCGATCAGCAACCTTTAGTGTAATTTCAGTTGTTACAAACGGATTTCCATCTCGATCGCCACCGGGCCAAAATCCTAGTTTGATTAATTGATTTTGAATTGGTTCCCCATTTAAAAGATTCTTTTGAAGATAATGAACCATTTCTCCTGAGGTTTCATAAAAAACATTTTCTAGATACCAGATTAAACTTACCGCTTCATCAAAAGGATTTGGTTTTTCATTTTGTATGAAAGGCGTTTTTCCTAATTGCGCTAGCAGTTGTTTAATTTCAAGTAAATTGTTTTTACGAATAGCATCTGTTAAATCATTGATAATACCCAAAACCGCTCCAGGATAAAATTGTGTTGGATGAGCAGTCAATACTGTTCTTACATTAAAGTTTTCCAAGCAATCAATTAATTCCTCTTTATTATTATCAACATCCGATTTTTCTTTGATGTCTCGTAATGAACCTATACCTTCTATATTATTCACAACGGGAAATGCAGCGTCTTCAATGGCATCAAAAAGAACAATCTGACGTTCTATGTATTGAATAAAACGAAACATTAAATCAATTTTTTCCTTTTCGGACACACTATGTAAATATTTTTTATCAAAGAAATTTACAATTTCTTTAGGTGTTTCCTGCTTTTTGAAACCAGTATCACAAACATCTGTAAACAAGGGCAGTAAAACCCCTGTGTTGTCTATTGAATCAAATGGTAATGTAATAAAAACACTATTGTAAATATGGTATTTAGAAAGAACTTCTTGATTAAAACGGTCTATTTTCGGAAGCGTATACATAAGGGATGAATTAGTTATTGTTGGTAATCGTTAGTCAAAAAAAAACCTCAAGCATTCACTAGAGGTTGTATTTATTAATAGCTTTCAAGTGAATTACATGTTCTTAAAAATAGTGTGCATCAAACGCTTTTTATCGTTTATGCTTTCTTCCAATGAAATCATGGTTTCTGTTCTGTAAACCCCTTCGATATCATCAATCATAAATATTACATCCTTGGCGTGTTTAGTGTCTTTTGCTCTAATCTTACAAAAAATATTGAATTTTCCCGTTGTTACTGAAGCAACTGTTACGAAAGGAATCTCGTTAATTCGCTGCAAAACAAATTTGGTTTGCGATGTATTATTGAGAAAAACACCAACGTAAGCTATAAAGGAATAGCCTAATTGATCATAATCAAGTACTAATGACGAACCCATAATAATTCCTGCATCTTCCATCTTTTTTACCCTAACATGAACCGTTCCAGCAGAAATCAATAATTTCTTGGCAATGTCCGTAAAAGGTATTCTGGTATTGTCAATCAACATATCCAATATCTGGTGATCTACTTCATCTAAACGAAACTTACTCATAATTCTTAAATTAATTTTATTAGTTGCAATTGCAAAAATTTTAAAAAAGGCTGGTATTATTTTATGAAATCATCAAACCATTAACAAACTTCAAATCATTATCTAAATAAAAATCAGCTTTTTGGTTCAATTTTGGGAAATCAACTTGTTCATCAAAATATAGCCCACCATTCCCATTGTACTCAATATGTCCGAAATAATCATCTAATTCACCTATTTTAACAATATAAGCGCTAAAACAAATTTTATTTCCAATTAATTCCTCTTTGTATTGAGCTGCAAAATTGGTGATTATTTCAATACCATCATAATTTATTTTGACATTTTTATATATAAAATCATAAAAAACAACTTTATTTTGAGGAATAATCAGATAATTGTCGATTTTGTTAATTACTATATCGTTTTCGATTACTATTTGCAAACTCGAAACCAAAGCCATAAAAACATATTTTCTGGTCTCTTCTCTATTATAATCATTTGCAAAATGCCCAGCCTCAAATAAAACGGTAGGTACTCCCAACGATTGAAATGTATCTCCAATACAATTGATATTAAACGAATCGTCAAAACGTCCTACTTGACCTGGAATATACTGCTGTAAAACCGTATTTATCCCAGCAATCAGATTAATCGCTTTCAGTCGCGATTCATTTATTTCACGGGCTTCGTTGTAGGCTGGCGCCAAAAATGACAAAGTTGCTGGTTTACCCGTGCTTCCAACCCCAAAAATGGTGCGTTGATCATGCAGATTATAACAATAATCTGGTTTGAAATTCTCAAAGGCCTCACGTAAAACGCTGCTTTCTGGTTGCGACAGGTTTTGGGAATCCCGATTCAAATCTACTTTATTGGCATTTTCTCGAGTATAAAGTTGGGCTCCGTCTGGATTTAACATCGGAATGAAACAAAAAGTAAATGCACCGAGTAGGTTGCGGGCTAATTCAGAATCGCTGTTTAATAAATTAAAAAGATCAAAAAGTGCTTTTGTTGTGGTACTTTCATTTCCGTGCATTTGAGACCAAAACAGCATTTTTGTTTTTCCATTACCTATTTGGTATCTATAAATCGGATTATTAAGTACGGAATTACCAATAATTGCTACTTGATTATTGGTGTTAAATTTATTCAATAATGGGGCAATTGAACCCAAGGTAATATAACGCCCCTGAATTGAGGGTTCTTTATATTGGTTGAATAATTGTTCTAAATTCATGGAGTGTAATTTTTTTTCGCAAATGTAAACATCTTTACATTTACTTTAGTTAACAATCCATTTAAAGGTTACGCCAAGCAAATGTTGATGGTATTTGTTTTTTATTTATCTGGATTAAAACTATATTCAGGAATTTTGCCAATTATTCCTTTAAAATGTTTTAGCAAAACTGTCAAGTCGGTTTCGATATTTCCTAATGGCAACAATGGTTTTCCTATGCGAACCACTTTATTCCCAAAATCAAATGCTACAGGGACTATAGGAACATTAGCTTTCAAAGCGATATAATAAAATCCCGTTTTTAATTCAAATACTTTCTTTCTGGTTCCCTCAGGTGCAATAGCCAATCTAAATTCTATTTTTTTTTTAAATATCTTGGCAATAGCATCCACTTTATTCAAACTGCCTGTTCGATCAATTGGAGCGCCTCCCATCCATCGAAAGTAATACCCAAAAGGAAAACGAAACAATTCTTTTTTGCCAATAAAATTCATTTCTAAACCAATAATCCCTCTAGTAAATATTCCTAAATAGAAATCGTGCCAGCTAGTGTGAGGAACAACCATAATAACACATTTCTTGATTCCTGTATCAAAAGAGCCTTCGATTTTCCAACCCATAATCCGAAAGAAAATAAACTTATAAATACCTTTTTTCATTTGGATTCCATTTTTCGTAAATTTAGCATTAATCTTCTAATAGCATGGCAAAATTATAATATTCAAAAAATACGAAAATAAAAGAGTTTCAAGCAAATGATAAAACTAATGTTTTTGAAGAAACTATAGCAAATATTTCGTAAATTTAGAATACCTATTTCATACGCTATTTTATGAAATCAATTCTAAAAAAACTGCTATTAGGGAACGTCTCCAAGATTGCAAAACCAGATTGCAATCCTGTACAAAAACGCATCAAAAACATTAAGGCAATTTGGAATAACGACCATCAAGATGATAATGGAATCGAGAAAATTGTTCGGTTATTTCTTTCCTCTTCCCAATTGCTGTTTCCTGGAGTTTATATCAAATATCTTGTAAGTCTGAAAGGATATGAATATCGCGATTTGGCTTTGGATTTTTATGTTCTGCTCAAAGTAACTTTCCCTTTATTGATTTTAATTTATCAATGGCAACACAATAATTTTATTATTGGAATAATGCTTTATGTTCTGCTCGAAACCGTTTTATACATCCCTACACTTATCTTCGCTTCTGATATGTTTTCAAAACCACGTTCCTACAAAAGATCGATGCTTTTGCTTTTCCTCAATTATATGGAGATTATTTTAGCTTTTGGGGTTTTATATTCTTGTGATAATTATTTTAACAAGCCATTCGGAAATTGGTTTGACGCTGTCTACTTTAGCATAGTTACGTCCTCTTCAATAGGATATGGCGATTATTACCCCATAACTACCATTGGGAAAGTATTGGTAAGTGTACAAGCCTTATTGTTCTTATTTTTTGTGGTATTATTTCTGAATTTTTTCTCTACTAAAATAAAAGCCAAAGGCTATTTCGACCTTGATAACAATTCTTAATTACAAGATTCTTCTCGCTTTTTCCAAGTCTTCCGGCGTGTCTATTCCAATACTTTTATCTGCTGTCTCGACCATTTGGATGCGTTTTCCAAATTCTAAGTAACGCAATTGTTCCAGTTTTTCGGAGGCCTCCAATGACATCATCGGCAAACTGTAGAAATCCAAAAGTGCTTGTTTTCTATAAGCATAAATTCCGATGTGATGCATATAACGAACACCTACATTTTTCTCTCTTGGATATGGAATCACAGAACGGGAAAAGTACAATGCAAAACCGTTTTGGTCTACAACCACTTTTACATTATTGGGATTATTAATTTCCTCCTCCTTTGTTATTTCACACATCAAAGAAGCCAAATCCACTTTCTTTTCGGTGTCGTTTTTATATACTTCAATTAGTTTTTCTAATGCCTCGTTATTAATGAATGGTTCGTCGCCTTGCACATTGACCACAATATCCACATCCATATTTTCGATAGCTTCGGCAATTCTATCGCTTCCTGATTCGTGTTCCTTGATGCTTATTATGGCTTTGCCACCGTTGGACACAATTTCATTATAAATCAAATCCGAATCCGTAACCACAAAAACATCGTCAAAAAGATAAGATTGTAGCGCTGCTTCATAGGTTCTTAAAATCACGGTTTTCCCTCCCAAATCCTGCATCAATTTAGCCGGAAATCGTCTGGAAGCGTAACGTGCGGGTATGACTGCTATTATTTTCATTTTATATTTATTTACCAAGTAAGATGAGATAACAATTTAATGTTTATCCTCCTTTTAAAGTTAAAAATTTGAATTTTTGTTACAAAAAAAATTCGAAAGCTAAAATAAGTTTTTTATTTTGAAATCTCATTTGTATTTTATCGCATAATGAGTTTTTTTTGCGTATCCCTATTTCAGGACAAGACATTTTGCAAACAAAAAACCCTCTAAATCATACGATTTAAAGGGTTTAAATTTGTATGGTTTTGGCTGAGAGTAAGGGATTCACCTCTTATTT
>CANHNG010000088.1 GCA_947461915.1 Flavobacteriaceae bacterium | reverse complement strand
GCGGTTGAAGTTCCAATAAAAATTGTTTCTGTGGGGCCTGACAGAAAGCAAACAATTCTGAAGTAAAACAACTAACGTCCCGATAAATCGGGACGTTTTTTTATACAATCCCAACGAATGAATAATCCAATCATAAAAATCAAACGGACCGATTTACTTTCAGATAATTGGTACATTTTAAACAAAGTAACTTACGAGTACTATAAAGAAGACCAAAACGTAGAAACTCATATTCGAGAAGTATACGACCGAGGAAATGGCGCCGCTATTCTGCTTTTTAATTCGATTAAAAAAACTGTGATTTTGACTCGCCAGTTTCGATTGCCTACTTATCTCAATGGGAATAAATCAGGAATGATGATTGAAGTTTGCGCAGGTCTTCTGGACAAGGATCAACCAGAGCAATGTATCATTAGGGAAACAGAAGAAGAAACGGGCTATCGTATTAAAACGGTTCGAAAAGTTTTTGAAACCTACATGTCTCCAGGCGCCGTAACTGAAATTTTACATCTATTTGTGGGCGAATATGATTCCACAATGAAAGTGGGCGATGGAGGTGGAGCAGATAATGAACAAGAGAATATTGAGGTTCTCGAATATCGTTTTGATGAAACTTTTGCACTGATTGAAAGTGGGGAAATAAAAGATGCTAAAACTATTATGCTGTTGCAATATGCAAAAATAAACAACCTCGTTTGATTGAATTAAATCAAAATTTTAATCGAAAATTCACTATTTTTACTCAAACGATTCAAGTTTTGGAAAGCAAAAAAACAAAAAAAACTGCAATTAATGTAAAAGCTGCAATTTCACCACCGGAAATTATCAGTTCAAATGCTGTAATCCAAGTTAAACGTCATAGAAAATCAGAACCCTCCTCACAACAGTTAATTGAAGGAATTTTATCAGGGAATGTTACCGCCTTGAGCCGAGCTATTACACTGGTAGAAAGCACCAATTCAAAGTATTTGTCAAAAGCCAATGAAGTAATCAACGCATGCTTACCTCACAGCAATAAATCTGTTCGAATAGGAATTACAGGGATTCCTGGCGTTGGGAAAAGTACTTTTATAGAAGCCTTGGGAAAATATTTGACCGGGTTGGAAAAAAAGGTGGCAGTTTTAGTCGTGGATCCCAGCAGTACCATTTCGCACGGGAGTATATTAGGTGACAAAACCAGAATGGAGGAATTGGTAAAAGATAAAAATGCTTACATCAGACCTTCTGCATCAGGAGAAACTTTGGGAGGTGTAGCACGGAAAACCCGAGAAACTATTACGCTCTGTGAAGCTTGTGGTTTTGACATCATACTCATAGAAACGGTTGGCGTAGGTCAAAGCGAAACTGCAGTTCACAGTATGGTGGACTTTTTTCTTCTATTAAAAATTGCCGGTGACGGTGACGAATTACAAGGGATTAAGCGGGGGATTATGGAAATGGCAGATGCCATTGTTATCAATAAATCGGATGGTGATACTATCAGAAAAGCTAAATTGGCAGAAGCAGAATTCAAAAGAACTTTACATGTTTTTCCCGCTAAAAAATCAGGTTGGAAACCAACAACTTCGACTTGTAGCGCCATAACTCATGAGGGAATTCCAGAAGTTTGGAAAACTATCGAGAAGTTCATTGAACTTACAAAAGGAAATAAATATTTTTTCGAAAAGCGAAAAGAGCAAAACCAATATTGGTTTTTGGAAACTATTAATGAGCAATTGAAAACCAACTTTTACAACCATCCGGAAATTCAAAAACTTTTGAATCCTACAAAAAAAGCGGTGCAAAATGGTGAAATATCCCCTTTTGCAGCCGCCGCTTTATTATTGGAAAAGTATTTAAAAAAATAAATTTATTCCTTCTCGTAGCGCTCCATTTCCCGATCATAAAAGTCGTTAGCTAGAACAATAAGCCCTTCCATTTCTTCATTTAATTCGGATTCATCAAGGTCTTCAGCTTCTTCCATAAACTCTACCTCATCATCTTTGAGGTTGATAATAAATCGTGGATAATCCAGATGAATGATGAAAATATCTTCCGGAAAATCAGTGTTGTCGCCTAGTAAAAATTTTGGTAATTCCATTTTTTATGTTTAATCGGTTAATCGTCGATTTGGCTATTCGGTAAACAACCGATTAACCCCAAAAAACTATTTGTCAGAAAGAATAATTGGCGCATTCCCCTTACTATTCATAAAAATGATTTTAGTATTTGGTGATGCTGCTAATTCTTTTTGGGCTTTTATAGATTCGTATTGCAATTGTTTATCCGTCAATCCCATTGAAATAATACGCTGATAATCAGCAATACCTTGCGCTTCCACCCGCTTTCTTTCGGCTTCCTGTTTTTCTTTTTGAAGTACAAAAGTCATTTTCTGGGCATCTTGCTCTGCATTAATTTTACTTTCAATTGACGCTTTTACTGATACGGGAAGATTAATATTTCGAATCAATAATTGCTCTAAAACTAAACCTCTAGCTTTAAAATCTTCTTCAATGCTTTTAAAAATTCGTTGCTGAAATTCGTTTCTTTTTGTAGAATACAATGCCACCGCATCATAATAAACAGCGTTGTCACGAATACGGGTTCTAGTAACGGGACGAACAATTTTATCGGTATAATTCACCCCTATTTGTTTGAAAATTTTAGGAGCATCGTTTGGAGTAATCCGATACAAAACCGTCAAATCGATTACCACTTCCAATCCATCATTAGACAAAACACGAATAGCGTCATCTCCTTCCTGTGCGCCTTCTCCATGAATGGCAGACATGGTATAATTTTGGGTTTGAATATCAAAATCGGTTACCTCCAAAAGTGGGTTTATCAAATGCAAACCACTTTCCAATACATCAGATTGAACACTTCCGTAGAGCGATTGAACTCCAACCCTACCCGCATCAATTTGTTTGAACATTGAGGAGAAAATCCCTAAAGCAATTACTATTATGGCAATCTTCTTGAGCGTGTTCGAAAATTTCGAAAACGGATTACTAATATTGCTTTTTAATGTATAACTTACAATCCATAAAATTATCCCAATAATTATAAATAGTATCATTTTGTTTGAATTTTAGTTAGTATTCCTTTTCTTTTGAATTAGTATTCCTTTATAGAAAAATTTAATCTTCAAGATTTTCTTCTACCAACTTCGCAGTCAATCTTGCAAAGCGAATATACAAAAAAAAAGCTGCCGCTGACAATCCCGCTAGAAGTCCTATCCAAATTCCTGTTGCTCCCAGATCAGTCTGTTTGCCTAAATAATATGAAATTGGAAATCCTATTATCCAATATGCTACAAAGGTAATATACATGGGAATTTTAACATCTTGCAAACCTCGCAAAGCTCCCAAAACCACTACTTGAATTCCATCTGAAATTTGAAATACGGCTGCCACAAAAAGCAATTTGGAAGCAATACTTATGATTTCTTCATTATCCATCATTTGGACAGAATCAGACATATTCAAAAATAAATGAGGTAAGAAATTATGCAAAATCACGAAAACTAGTCCGAAAAATATTTCTACCATTATCGTCAACAAAAATATAGAACGAGCTACAGTAACCATTTGCTTATAATCCTTCATCCCTTTAGCATTGCTAACCCTAATCATAGCTGCAACACTAAAACCCATAGCGACCATAAAAGTGGATGAGGCAAGTGTTAGTGCAATTTGATTGGCAGCTTGACTGTTTTTTCCTAACGTTCCCGAAAGCCAAATGGCAGCCGTAAACAAAGTTACTTCAAACAACATTTGCATTGCCGAGGGCAGACCAAGATTGATAATTTTATTCAAGATGGATTTTCGAATTTCGAAGAAACTAAAATTCTTGAAATATCTTTTAAAAAGCACATTTTTTCGAAGTAGAAAATGAAGGAAAACAACCATCATAATTCGGGAAATTACCGTTCCCAACGCTGCACCCAAAATCCCTAATTTTGGAAAACCCCAGACACCATAAATCAATACATAATTAAAGAAAATATGAACCCCATTGGCCAAGTAAATAGCGTACATAGAATATTTTGTTTGCGACAAACCGTCTGCAAATTGCTTATAGCCTTGAAAAATGATAACAGGGATTAAGGAAAAAGCAACCCAATCAATGTAGGGAGTGGCCATATCGACAACCGCTTCAGGCTGATTCATCAGTTTCATTATAGGTTTTGCTAAAACAATCAAAACGAATATCGCAATTCCCAAAAGGGTACACAACAACAAACCGTGATGAAAAGTGCTTCGGATTTTTTTTTCATCTTTTTCGGCATCGGCTTCCGCAACCAAAGGCGTGATGGCAGTGGAAAAACCAATTCCCAATGACATTCCAATAAAGATAAAACTATTGCCCAACGAAACTGCAGCCAACTCAGTAGAACCAAGGTTACCCACCATAAAATTATCTACAATTCCTATTAAAGTATGACCAAGCATTCCAAGTATAACTGGATAAGCCAGTCTTAAATTATAGGAAAACTCTTTTGTATATTGGGAGAAGTTCAATTTGAGATTATTTGGTTGGCAAAGATATAGTAAAACATCCCGCACTCCTTTTTGAATATGATTTTATTTAAATCTGAACATCTATAAAATCGAACCTCACGCTTCCATCCTCATCAAGTTTGGTCAATTTAATTTCACGCAAAGTATTGGATAATTCAGGATTCCAAGGTGTTTTTACTCGAACGTAATTCTCTGTAAATCCATGAATATAACCTTCTTTATTTTCACTTTCGAAAAGAACGGTTCTGTTGGTACCAATCTGGCTTTCGTAAAAAGCACGTCGTTTTTTCACCGATAAACTACGCAACATTTTACTTCTTTTCGCTCGAACATTAGCGGGGATAATGCCTTGCATTTCGGCTGCTTCCGTATTATCACGCTCCGAATACGTAAAAACATGTAAATACGAAATATCCAAATCGTTCAAAAAATGATAGGTTTCCAGAAAATATTCATCGGTTTCTCCAGGAAAACCTACAATTACATCGACGCCAATACAAGCATCAGGCATCACTTCCCTAATTTTATTTACTCGTTCGGTATATATTTCTCGAAGGTAACGGCGTTTCATCAACTTGAGTATTTCGTTGCTTCCGGATTGCAACGGGATATGAAAGTGCGGCACAAAAGTGCGGCTTTTGGAAACAAATTCAATGGTTTCGTTTTTCAATAAATTGGGTTCAATAGAGGAGATCCTCAAACGTTCAATCCCTTCAACTTTATCTAATTCCTGAACTAATTCCAAGAAAGTATGTTCGTGTTTTTTGTTGCCAAATTCCCCTTTCCCATAATCACCAATATTCACACCCGTCAAAACTATTTCTTTGATGTTTTGCGCGGAAATTTCTTTGGCATTATTCAACACGTTTTCCAGTTCGTCACTTCGGGAAATTCCTCTCGCCAATGGAATTGTGCAATAGGTACATTTATAATCGCAGCCGTCCTGCACTTTCAAGAAAGCTCGCGTTCTGTCACCGATGGAATAACTTCCTACATAGAAATCGGCTTCGGAAATCTCGCAAGAATGCACTTCGCCAAAATCGTTTTTGGATAAATCATTTATGTAGTCTGTGATTTTAAACTTTTCGGTGGCACCCAGAACCAAATCAACTCCATCAACAGCGGCTAATTCCTCGGGTTTCAATTGGGCGTAACAACCGACGGCGGCAACAAAAGCTCTGTCATTCAGTTTCATCGCTTTACGAACGACTTGCTTGAATTGTTTGTCAGCATTTTCAGTCACGGAACACGTATTAATCACATACATATCAGCCACTTCTTCAAAATCGACGCGGTCAAAACCTTCGTTTTCGAAATTTCTAGCGATTGTGGAGGTTTCGGAGAAATTTAGCTTGCAACCTAAAGTATAAAAGGCTACTTTTTTTCTGTTTTCCATAAGTGTTCTCAATTAATGAAATCGTTGTCAAAAAATTAAGATTGCAAATTTACGTACAAAAACTTTAAAATGAAGTAAAAAAAACCACAACTACTTTTGCAATTGCGGTGATTTTAAATTATAAAATCTGTAAATATTCAGATTACTCCTTCCTCCAAATTTTAGTTTCTTCAAAAACGTGTTGCAAAATGGCGGCTTCTTTTTCATCGAAGTCAACTCCTCTGCGACTCATAACCAATCGGGCGGTTTCAAAAGCTTTTTTGGTCATATAAATAGTAAAACCTGCTGCGCCTCCCCATGAAAAACTCGGCACGAAATTACGTGGAAATCCGGCACCAAAAATATTGGCACTCACACCCACAACAGTTCCGGTGTTGAACATCGTATTGATACCACATTTACTGTGGTCCCCCATCATTAATCCACAAAACTGAAGTCCTGTTTTTTCAAAAGCTTCCGTTTCATAACTCCACAATTTTACTTCTTCGTAGTTGTTTTTTAAATTAGAATTATTACTGTCGGCACCAATATTGCACCATTCCCCCAAAACAGAATTCCCTAAAAACCCGTCGTGTCCTTTGTTGGAATAGCCAAACAGTACTGAATTGTTTACTTCTCCACCAATTCTGGAATGTGGCCCAACGGTTGTAGCGCCATACACTTTTGTTGCCAACTTCGCCATAGCTCCTTCACATAACGCAAAAGGTCCACGAATAACCGAGCCTTCCATTATCTCTGCATTTTTCCCAATATAAATGGGACCCGTCGATGCATTTAAGGTTACGAATTCCAATTTTGCCCCTTCCTCAATAAATATGTTTTCTTTTGCAATAGTATTGACACTCTTGGGAATGGGTTGCGATTTTCTACCTTCGGTTAAAATTTCGAAATCTTCCCGAATCGCAGCATCATTTTTGGAAAAAATATCCCAAGTATGTTCGACTCTTAAACATTCGCCCTTGAATTCTATAATTTCATAAGTGTCAAAATCTACTTCTTCCTGGTTTTCCGCTGTATAAAAAGCAATAACATCTTCTCCTTTAAAAATAGCTTGATTCGATTCGAGAGCGCCAACCATTTCGGTTAAAACTGCATTGGGAACAAACGACGCGTTTATCATCACATTTTCCTCCATTTCGACCATGGGGAATTTCTCGGACAAATATTCCTCCGTTAAAGTTGTTGTAGTGGAACCCAAACGCATTTCCCATTTTTGGCGAATCGTCATGATTCCAATAAGAATGTCGGCAACCGGTCGTGTGAAGGTAAAAGGCAATAAGGC
>CANHNG010000087.1 GCA_947461915.1 Flavobacteriaceae bacterium | reverse complement strand
AAGTGCGCATCCCAATTGGCGAATAATCAAAAGAAGCATATCCTTTGGAAACCGTTTTCAACCGGTCGTAAAAATCGAATACAATTTCTGCTAGTGGCATATCGAAATTCAATTCTACTCTTTCTGTCGTCAAATAGGTTTGATTGGTTATAATACCGCGTTTTTCGATACACAAACTCATTACATTTCCAACAAAATCGGCTTTGGTAATAATAGTTGCTTTGATAAACGGTTCTTCCACTCTGTCTAAACGGGATGGTTCCGGTAAATCCGAAGGATTGTTGACCACGAAAGGAGTTTCTGGGTCTTTTTTGGTGTAAGCCAAATACGAAACGTTGGGAACCGTAGTAATCACGGTCATATCAAACTCACGTTCCAATCGTTCTTGGATGATTTCCATATGCAACATTCCCAAGAATCCGCAACGGAAACCAAATCCTAAAGCTGCAGAACTTTCCGGTAAAAATACCAGCGAAGCATCGTTTAACTGCAGTTTTTCCATCGAGTTTCGCAACTCTTCATAATCTTCAGTATCCACGGGATAAATTCCGGCAAATACCATTGGTTTAACGTCTTCAAAACCCGTAATCATATTCGTTGTTGGTGTCTTTGCATCAGTCAAAGTATCTCCGACTTTCACTTCTTTAGCCTCCTTAATTCCCGAAATTAAATACCCAACATCACCTGCAGAAATGACTTGTTTCGGAACTTGGTTCAGTTTCAAGGTGCCAATTTCGTCCGCAAAATATTCATTTCCGGTAGCCATAAATTTTATCTTTTGACCTTTTTTTATTTGACCGTTTTTCACTCTGAAAATAACTTCAATTCCACGAAACGGATTGTAATGAGAGTCAAAAATCAAGGCTTGCAACGGTTCGTCAATATTCCCTTTTGGAGGAGGAATTCTTTCGATGATGGCTGCCAAAATATTTTCTACACCCAAACCCGTTTTTCCTGAAGCGTGTATAATATCTTCTAGTTTGCAACCCAATAAATCAACAATATCATCGCTAACTTCCTCTGGATTGGCACTTGGCAAATCCACTTTATTCAAGACAGGAATAATTTCCAAGTCATTTTCTAGGGCCAAATATAAATTTGAAATCGTTTGTGCCTGAATGCTTTGTGCTGCATCCACAATCAAAAGCGCTCCTTCGCAAGCCGCAATTGAGCGAGAAACTTCATACGAAAAATCCACATGGCCAGGCGTGTCAATCAAATTCAGGATGTATTCTTCTCCCTTATAAGTATATTCCATCTGGATGGCGTGACTTTTTATGGTAATCCCACGTTCGCGTTCCAAGTCCATATTGTCCAGCAATTGCGCTTTTTCCTCGCGCGCCGTAACCGTATGTGTGGCACCAAGAAGTCTGTCGGCAAGCGTACTTTTCCCGTGATCGATGTGCGCAATAATGCAAAAATTCCGTATGTTTTTCATTCTCTATTTATGTCAATTTATGTTCAACTGACCGCAGTCGAAGTTTGGGCGTGACCCTCCGTAAAAACTCCGGGTCGGGCTATCCGCTATATCTTTTGCTCCGCTATCGCTCCACAAAAGGATGCCGCTGCTATCCCTCACGCAAACTCAATTAATCTGCAAAGATAGTTTATTAGATTTGACAACTTTCAAAAAGTTGTCAAATCTATTGCAAATAGGTACTTTTGCAAAAAAATTTTCCTTGATAAAAATCGGCAACATAGTATTACCTGAATTTCCTTTACTACTTGCACCTATGGAAGACGTGAGCGATCCGCCATTTCGTAGATTGTGCAAAATGCACGGTGCAGATTTGATGTATTCCGAATTTATTTCTTCCGAAGGACTAATTCGTGACGCTATCAAAAGTCGAATGAAATTAGATATTTTCGATTACGAAAGACCAGTTGGAATACAGATTTTTGGTGGTGATGAAGAAGCAATGGCACTTTCTTCCAAAATCGTCTCTACCGTAAATCCAGATATAATTGATATTAATTTTGGGTGTCCAGTAAAGAAAGTGGTTTGCAAAGGAGCAGGAGCAGGAGTTTTGAAAGATGTCGATTTAATGATTCGATTGACACAAGCCGTAATTGATAGTACACATTTGCCGGTTACCGTAAAAACCCGTTTGGGTTGGGACGACAATTCCATCAATATTGATGAGGTTGCCGAGCGTTTGCAAGACATTGGCGTTGCCGCTTTGAGTATTCACGCCAGAACTCGCGCCCAAATGTATAAAGGTCATTCCGATTGGTCTCACATTGCCCGAGTCAAAAACAATCCTAGAATCACGATGCCTATTTTTGGAAACGGAGATATTGATTCCCCAGAAAAAGCATTACAATATAAAAACGAATACGGCATCGACGGGATTATGATAGGTCGTGCCGCCATTGGTTATCCTTGGATTTTCAATGAAATCAAACATTACTTTCAAACAGGAGAACATTTAGCAAAACCCTCTGTTGCCGACAGAGTAGAAGCCGTTAGGAATCATCTCACTTGGGCAATGGAATGGAAAGGCGAAAGATTAGGAATTGTAGAAACCCGTCCTCATTATTCTAATTATTTCAAAGGGATTCACTCTTTTAAAGAATACAGACAAAAATTAGTTACTCTTGATACCCCGGAGGGATTATTTGCCGTTTTGAGTGAAATAGAAACTGCTTATTCGGATTATCAGGTGGTGTAAATTTATAAATTTCCAAACTCTTCAGGTTTAAAAAATTAATCCAACAATTTTTTACTCACGCGACTACTTGCAATCAACGAAGCAATGAAGCCAAGCGAGACAATCGTTGCAAAAACAATCAGGACGTTTTCAATCGTAAAAACCACCGGATAAGCCAGCGTCGGAGTAATCATCACGAGTTCATAACGCTGTTGTATTAGCACGATTGTAATCCCTAAAATCAGCCCAACAACTCCGCTAAAAATGCTCAATAATGTGCCTTGCAATAGGAATATTTTTCGCAAATCCTTGATTTCAGTCCCCAGATTTAATAGTGTTTTCAGATTCCCTTTCTTGTCCAAAATCATCATGATCAATGCGCCAATCAGGTTGAAAAGAGCAATGATAATAACCAACGTAAAGATGAGATAAACGGCTAGATTTTCGGTATTCAACATTTTATACAAGGATTCGTTGAGTTGAGCCCTATTTTTAACGGTGATTTTATTTTGGAAAATAGTTTTTAGTTTACTGAGGATACCGTTTTCATCAGCATCTTTTTTCAGTTTGACTTCAATTCCCGAAATTTGATTGGGTTTGTATTCTAATAATTCTTGGGCTAAACCTAAATCTGAGAAGACATATTTAGAGTCTAAGTCTTCACTTATGGCGTAAATACCAACTGGAATTACCACTATTTCATTGAAAGCTTCTGCAGGATTTTCAATAGTCCCTTTTCCAGGTTTTGGGGCTAAAACTTCTAGCGAGTTGTTGAAATCAAGCAATCCCATCGAGAATTTTTGCGCTATTCCATAACCCACAACCACTTCATCCGTATTAGGCTTTAACCAATCGCCGTTGTAAAGTGTTTTTTTAATTGCGTTTACCTTGCTATATTCGGAATCGACGCCTTTTAAGTAAGTAACTTCCTGTTTTCCGTCAAAAGTAAATAAAACACGTTCTTCTATTATTTTACTATAACAGGCTAAACCTTCAATTTCTTTGATTTTGTTTTCTTGGTTTGGCGAAACAAAAAAAGATTTCCCTAAAGTGCTACTTATTTTTAAATCAGGATCAATAGTATTGGAAAAGGAAAGGCTGAAAACTTTTAGTCCGCTAAAAACGGACAAAACAACGAATAATGCCATTGCGCCAACGATTATTCCCATGCTGGCAATGCGATTGATTATATTAATAGCATTGTTTTTACTGTTGCTAAAAATATATCGTTTGGCTATGTAAAGGGGAAAATTCAAGTTAGGATTGTCTGCGTTTTTCTAAAAGCTCCCGGTTTTCGATAGGATTTTCTTTGGAAGACAAAGCATTGTCAATTTTCTCAATGTAATCTAAGGAGTCGTCTATGAAGAATACTAAATTAGGAACTTTTCGTAATTGTAGGCGAACTCTTTGAGATAAATCGTGTTTGATTAATTTTGAATTTGTTTTTATTGCCACCAATGTTTCTTTGGCTTTGTCTTGGGGAAAAATACTTAAATGCACGGTCGCTACCGATAAATCTGTAGTTACACTTACCTTGGATACCGAAATTATCAAATTGGCAACTCCGTTTTTTCTCACTTCACCTTGTAGGATGTCAACCAAATCTTTTTGGATAACGCCACCAATTTTTTTCTGTCTATTTGTTTCCATTGTGCAAAAATACAATTTTTTTAAAGCCACAAAGTTACAAAGCCGCAAAGTTTAAGTTTTTCAGAGTTTTAAATTATAGGAATTAATAACCTAGGAATTTTTATTTCATATATTTACAATAAAAGCATCTAGTACTAGCGGTTTTACTTCTTCAGTTCGCTATTACTCGGGTTTGACAAATCCATTAGCAAATGAAAAAAATTGAACACATAGGAATCGCGGTCAATGATTTAGCATCGGCATCAATAATTTATGAAAAACTCTTTGGTGCACCAGCTTATAAGCAAGAGGAAGTCGACAGCGAAGGTGTGAAAACTGCTTTTTTTAGGAGTGGACCCAATAAAATTGAACTCCTTGAAGCCACAAATCCCGAAAGTTCCATTGCCATGTTTATTGCAAAAAAAGGGGAAGGGATTCATCATATTGCCTTCGAAGTGGAAGATATACAATTCGAAATATCCCGTTTAAAAAAGGAAGGGTTTGTTGTTTTAAATGAAGTTCCTCAAAAGGGAGCTGATAATAAGTTGGTTGCTTTTTTACATCCTAAAACCACCAACGGAGTTTTGATAGAATTGTGTCAGGAAATACAATAAGCTAATTTTATAAAGCACAATTTTGATAGCATTCTAAAAATCAGTTGTTTTGTAATTCTAAACGTCACATTAAAATAACTCGATAAAAATCTACTTCAAATATATTTGGTACAAATATAAAATAGTAGTAATTTCGCAATCGCATAAAAGGTCCTATAGCTCATTCGGTTAGAGCAACTGACTCATAATCAGTAGGTGCTTGGTTCGATTCCAAGTGGGACCACAACAAATCCTTCAAAGTCATTTTTTTAGAAGGGTTTTTAAAAAACTACAAAAATGCACTTTATCGTTTAAATCCGTATATAATCGATGGTTTAATTGTTTTTCATTGATAAATCATTTAACTTTACAGTATATATTAATAACTTATGAGCTGTAGAGTGAAAATTCAAGTTGTTTTTTAAGTACAAGGATGAAAACTAGTGTAAATGGTTTTTTTATATTAATTGCTTTCCTATTAGGAAGTTTAGGAACCGTGGCTAAAAATACTCCGCCAGTGCCTAATCCTAATGGCAGAAATCAAGGAGGACTACCACTACCACCAGGAGTACCTATTGATGAAAACCTTCCATTTTTATTAATAATCGCTATATTATTCGGAATATATATTGTTTATAATCAATTCTTAAAGCAAAGAACTCAATACTAATTTAGAGTTTTTATAGCGTATAATCTGGAAACATACTTGCCAATAACATCAAATTCAAGATTTACTTTGGTGCCCACTTCAAAAGTGTTGAAATTAGTTTGTTCAAAAGTGTAAGGAATAATAGCCACACTAAACTCGTTTTTCCTTGAATCAACCACTGTCAAACTGACCCCATTTACGGTGATTGAGCCTTTTTCGATAGTAATATTATGGAGCGATTCATCATAGTTAAAAGTGTAGTACCAACTTCCATTTGTTTCCTTCACAATAGTACAAGTGCCAATTTGATCCACATGTCCCTGAACAATATGGCCGTCTAGTCGATCGCCTAATTTCATTGCTCTTTCAAGATTGACACTATCCCCTTTTTGCCAATGCGAAATAGTCGTCTTTTTTATAGTTTCGCCTATTGCAGTGACGGTATAAAAGGTTTTGTTTATCGAAACAACGGTCAGGCAAATCCCATTATGGGCAACGCTTTGGTCTATTTGAAGTTCATCGGTAATGGAGGAGGCTATGGTAATGTGAAGATTGTCTTTGTCTTTTTCGATTTCTTGAATAATACCTAGGGTTTCTATAATTCCTGTAAACATTTCTTATTTTATTTTACTAAATTTGCACTTCAAAATTAGCAATAAATAACCTGATGTCATGATAAAAAAAGCAGAAAATATAATCGTTGGAATTTCAATTGGAGATTTAAACGGTATTGGAAGCGAAGTTATTCTAAAAACATTCGAAGATTCTCGAATGTTAGAATTGTGCACACCAGTTATTTTTGCGAATGTAAAAATTCTTTCGTTTGTAAAAAAGAGTTTTGAATCCACCTCTATGATTCATGGAATTGATAGATTAGACCAAATAGTTTTAGGGAAAATAAATGTTTTGAATGTTTGGCAAGAAGGTGTGGAGATAAATTTTGGAATAAATGATGAAAAAATCGGAAAATATGCCATAAAATCTTTTGTGGCTGCCACCAAAGCCTTAAAAGAAGGGCTAATAGATGTGTTGGTAACCGCTCCAATAAATAAGTACAACATTCAATCGGATGATTTTAAATTTCCCGGACATACGGATTATTTAGACCAAGAATTGGAAGGAAATGCATTGATGATGATGGTTCAGGACAATCTTAGAGTGGGGTTATTAACCGATCATATTCCTTTAAATAATGTTGCTTCTCATCTTACGGAAGACTTAATAATCAAAAAAATTGAAACGGTAAAACATTCATTGACGCAAGATTTCAGTATCAACAAGCCAAAAATAGCAGTTCTGGGATTGAATCCGCATTGTGGAGATGGCGGAGTTATCGGCAAAGAAGACGATGCAATATTGAAACCGGCATTAAAAAAAATATTCGAAAAAGGGACATTAGTCTTTGGCCCTTTTGCAGCCGACGGTTTTTTTGGAAGCAATCAATATGAAAAATACGATGCCATTGTTGCAACATATCATGATCAGGGATTAATTCCTTTCAAAACGTTGTCATTTGGCAATGGTGTAAATTATACTGCAGGACTCAATAAAATAAGGACATCGCCAGATCACGGCACCGCATATGATATTGCGGGGAAAGGCATAGCGGATTATAATTCATTTAAAGAGGCGGTTTATCTTGCAATTGATATTTTTCATTCGCGAAATCAATATGCAGAAATCAACCAAAAACCTT
>CANHNG010000086.1 GCA_947461915.1 Flavobacteriaceae bacterium | reverse complement strand
CCTTTATTTTCAAAGTTTTTTAAAGCCGAAGTTCGTACATCATGAAGTTCGGTTTGAACATCGACGCGCTCTTCAAAAGCCATAAAAGACGATAGTAATTTCTCTTTCAATTCCATATTCTTTATTGTTTAAAGTTTAAGGTTTAAAAGTTTAAAGTTATCGTGCTAACTTTAAACTTTAGACTTTAAACAAATTTTATTAAGCTTCTTGTTCTTGTTTAATCCAATCGTATCCTTTTTCTTCCAATTCTAATGCTAATGAAGCATCACCTGATTTCACAATTTTTCCATTATATAAAACATGAACAAAATCTGGAACGATATAATCCAATAATCTTTGGTAGTGTGTGATAACCACGATGGCGTTTTTGTCGCTTTTCAATTTGTTCACTCCATTAGCAACAATCCTAAGGGCATCAATATCCAATCCTGAATCGGTTTCGTCCAGAATAGCCAATTTAGGCTCTAGCATTGCCATTTGAAAAATCTCATTCCGTTTTTTCTCTCCACCAGAAAATCCCTCGTTCAAAGAACGGGATAAAAATTTCCGGTCGATTTCCAATAATTCTGACTTCTCCCGAATCACTTTTAGCATCTGGTTGGCAGGCATTTCCTCTTGGCCGTTTGCTTTGCGGGTTTCGTTAATGGCGGTTCTCATAAAGTTAGTCACTGAAACTCCCGGGATTTCAACAGGATATTGAAATGATAAGAACACTCCTTTGTGGGCTCTTTCTTCTGGGGCCAATTCCGAAATATCTTCATTTTCCAAAAGGATTTCCCCTTCTGTGACTTCGTAATTTTCGTTTCCAGCAATAATGGAAGCAAGCGTACTTTTTCCGGCACCGTTTGGTCCCATAATCGCATGGATTTCTCCAGCTTTCACTTCAAGGTTTATTCCTTTTAATATTTCTTTGTCTCCAATGGAGGCGTGTAAATTTTTTATGCTTAACATCTTGTTTATTTTGTTTAAAGTTTAAAGTTTAAAGTTCTAGTGTTTACTGAAACTTAGTACCTTTAAAATCTTTCTTGTTTAAATATGATATAAAATTGTTTATTTTCCCACTTAAATTTTCATAATCTATTCTTAAAACATTGAACTTTTCGTCATTGATGTAATTGAAATCCCAAACTCTGTATAACTGTGATCGGGATTCTCCGGCCGAACCTTTAGCAATTGACAAAAATTGTCTAAATTCTAAATTTCCATTTCTTTCAAATCCTTCAGCAATGTTGTCCATTACAGAACCAGATGATGCTTTTATTTGATCTCTAAATCTAAAATCATTTTTCAATTCGGTTTCAATACTAATGATATGAATTTCCTTAGCTAATCTTCTGGCTTCCTGCCAAATTTCTAAATCTTCAAATCGAGTAATTGTTACCATCCTATGTAGTTTAAAGTTTTCTTTGTTTAAAGGTACTAATCGATTATAGTTATTCAACTTTAAACCTTAAACTTTAAACCAATTTTTTATCCTACGCTTCCTTCCAAACTTATCTCCAACAACTTCTGCGCTTCGACTGCAAATTCCATGGGCAATTTATTTAGTACATCTTTGCTGAAGCCATTTACGATTAAAGCGATTGCTTTTTCGGTGGGAATGCCACGTTGGTTGCAATAGAAAACTTGGTCCTCCCCAATTTTACTCGTCGTTGCTTCATGTTCTATTTTGGCCGATGGATTTTTGCTCTCGATGTATGGAAATGTATGTGCCCCACAATTATTTCCCATTAATAAGGAATCGCATTGCGAAAAGTTCCTTGCGTTGTCTGCATTTGGGCCTATTTTTACTAATCCTCGGTAACTGTTTTGTGATTTTCCGGCTGAGATCCCTTTGGAAATAATGGTTGATTTGGTGTTTTTTCCCAAGTGAATCATTTTGGTTCCAGTATCGGCTTGTTGGAAATTATTGGTTACGGCAATCGAATAAAATTCACCCACCGAATTGTCGCCTTTCAAGATACAAGATGGATATTTCCAAGTTATGGCAGAACCCGTTTCGACTTGAGTCCAAGAAATTTTTGCTTTTTTCTCGCACAAACCTCTTTTGGTCACGAAGTTGAAAACACCCCCTTTTCCTTCCTTGTTTCCAGGATACCAGTTTTGAACGGTCGAATATTTGATTTCGGCATCATCCATGGCAATCAATTCTACCACAGCGGCATGCAATTGATTTTCATCTCGACTTGGTGCGGTGCAACCTTCAAGATATGAAACATAACTACCTTCATCGGCGATTAGCAATGTTCTCTCGAATTGTCCGGTTCCAGCTTGATTGATACGGAAATAGGTCGAAAGTTCCATCGGGCAACGAACGCCTTTTGGAATATAACAGAAACTTCCGTCAGAGAAAACGGCTGAATTTAAGGCGGCATAAAAATTGTCTTTTTGAGGTACAACCGTTCCAAGATGTTTTCGAACCAATTCTGGATGTTCCTTAATCGCTTCGGAAATACTCATGAAAATGATACCTTTTTCACCCAAAGTTTTCTTGAATGTTGTCGCCACTGAAACCGAATCGACCACAATATCCATGGCAACATTGTTCATCATTTTTTGTTCATCGACAGAAATGCCCAATTTTTTATACATTTCTAAAAGTTCAGGATCTACATCGTCCAATGTTTTATTGGGGTCAACCGCTTTTGGAGCTGAATAATAGGAAATGGCTTGAAAATCAGGTTTGGTATAATGCACATTGGCCCATTCTGGCTCAATCATTTTTTCCCAAGCGCGAAAAGCTTCGATGCGCCAATCCGTCATCCATTGTGGTTCTTCTTTTCTATGGGAAATGGCGCGAACAATATCCTCGTTCAAGCCAATAGGAAACGTATCCGATTCTAAATCAGTATAAAATCCGTACTCGTATTCTTTGGTTTCGAGTTCGACTCTTAAATGGTCTTCGGTATATTTTGACATAATTTATGTTTAAATGTTTTACAAAGAGAAGCTCTCTCCGCAACCACAAGTTCTACTTGCGTTTGGATTATTGAAAACAAATCCTTTTCCGTTTAGTCCGCCAGAAAATTCCAAAATAGTTCCGGCTAAATAAAGGAAGGATTTTTTCTCCACGGCAATGGTTATTTCGTTGTCCACAAAAATTTTATCGTCTTCGCCTTTGTTTTTATCAAACTTCAAATCATAAGACAAACCCGAGCATCCACCGCTTTTCACACCTACTCTCACATAATCGACTGCCGCATCAAATCCATCGTCTTTCATTAAATCGATGATTTTCTTTTTGGCAGTATCAGAAACTTTAATCATAGCTTATTTTGATTTTGTCTAAATAAAGCGCAAAGATACTATATAAAAACCTTTTTCCATAATTGATAACATTTTTATAACGAATGTCAAAATAGAAAAAACTTATTTCAACCATCAGAAACGTTTGATTTTTCTAACTTTGTTGAATCTTCATAAAAAAATAATGAAACTGTATTCCATAGAAACCGGGAATTTTAAGTTGGATGGTGGTGCCATGTTTGGAGTGGTGCCAAAAACAATTTGGAACAAAACCAACCCAGCCGACGAAAATAACCTAATTGACCTTGCAGCACGATGTCTATTAATTGAAGAAGGTAATCGTTTGATTTTGATTGATAATGGATTGGGGAACAAGCAATCGGAAAAGTTTTTCAGTTATTATTCGCTTTGGGGCACACATTCCTTGGAAAAATCCCTAGCAAAACATGGTTTTCATCGCGATGATGTCACTGACGTCTTTTTGACGCATTTGCATTTTGACCATTGTGGCGGTAGCGTGCAATGGAACAAAGACAAAACAGGATATGAGTTGGCTTTCAAAAATGCCAAATACTGGAGTAACGATAGTCATTGGGAATGGGCGAGGAAACCAAATTTGAGGGAAAAGGCTTCATTTTTATCTGAAAATATTTTGCCAATTCAAGAAAGTGGACACTTGCATTTCATAAAAAGACCCGAAGGTGATTTATTGCCAACATCGGAACTAGATTTCGGGATTTTCTTTGCCGATGGTCACACCGAAAAGCAAATGATACCGCAGATTCAATACAAAGAAAAAACTATTTGTTTTGTGGCGGATTTGCTGCCCACTGTTGGACACTTGCCTTTGCCTTACATAATGGGTTATGACACGCGGCCGCTTTTGACAATGCCTGAAAAGTCAAAATTTTTAAACGCCGCGGCGGACAACAATTACTATTTATTTTTGGAACATGATGCATATAACGAAATCATAACAGTAGAAAAAACGGAAAAAGGAGTTCGTTTGAAGCAACGGTTTACTTGTGATGAAATCTTAAGATAGTGTTAATCTTCTCTTTATTTATAACAAAAGAATTTACTTTTAAACTAAAATTTAATAAAACCAATTCATGAATAATTTCAAAACTATTTTAATTTCTGCCATTTCTTTTTGGGTGTTGGCAGGATGTGGAGCCTCAAAACCAGTTTATGACATTTCTGCACTGTCGGTTAAGACTCCTTTATACAGCACTAAGATTTCCCCTTTAAAAGAGGACGATTTAAAGCGTTGGAGCCATTTGGACCTAGTAAAAGACACTGTGCCTGGAATGAGTGTTGACAAGGCTTATGCCGAATTGCTCAAAGATAAAAATGGGGTAAAAGTAATCGTTGGCGTATTGGATTCTGGCGTTGACATTGAGCATGACGATTTAAAATCGGTGATTTGGACCAACAAAAAAGAGATTCCTGGAAACGGAATAGATGATGATAAAAACGGCTATATTGATGATATTCACGGTTGGAATTTTCTGGGAGACATCACTAAAGAAAATTTAGAATACGAAAGAATTATTGTCAACAAAGATCTCGTTGATGCGACCACTTATCAAGTGGCGAAAGCGACCAACGATAAAAAAATCAAGGAAAGCCTTGGAGGGAAAACCCAATTAGAACAAATGTTAGCCGGAACCACAAAGGCCGATTCAGTTTTAGTCAAACATTTTGGGAAATCTGGCTACACCGCTGAAGAGGTAAATGCAATTGATTCTCAAGAAACAGAATTATCTCAAAGTAAAAACATAATGAAAAGGATGTTCTCTTTTGGAATGAGTGTGTCCGATTTGAAAGCGGCAATTCAGGAACAACTAGAGGGATTCGATGCAGTGATTAATGGCGATAATCTGAAAATCGATTACAGAAAAGTGGTTGGCGATAATCCAAATGACATCAAAGATACCAAATACGGGAACAATAATGTGATGGGACCAGACAAGGAAAAAATCCTTCACGGAACCCATGTTGCCGGAATCATTGGTCAAGTTAGGAATAATGCAATTGGTGGCGATGGGATTGCCAATAATGTTGAAATCATGGCTATTCGTGCGGTGCCTGATGGGGATGAATACGATAAAGATATTGCTCTTGGGATTCATTATGCTGTTGATAATGGGGCAAAAGTGATTAACGGAAGTTTTGGAAAAGACTTTTCTCCTCACAAAAAATGGGTTTATGATGCCATTAAATATGCCGCAAAGAAAGACGTGTTAATTGTTCACGCCGCCGGAAACGATGCGAAAGATCTGGATACAGAAAATAATTTTCCAACCGATTCTGACGATAAAAAAACAGAATTTGTAGATAATTTAATCACTATTGGCGCTTTGAATTTCGAATCTGGGAACAAAATGGTCGCTCGATTCTCCAATTATGGAAAAATAAACGTGGATGTTTTTGCTCCTGGAGTCAAAATTTATGCGACCACACCAAACAACACTTATAAATATTTACAGGGCACTTCAATGGCTTCTCCAAATGTTGCCGGTGTTGCCGCATTGATTCGTTCCTATTATCCAACATTGTCTGCCTCGCAGGTAAAACACATTTTGATGGATTCAGGCCTCGCAATTACCACTAATGTTATCGTTGGTGGGAATCCAGATGACAGCCGTTCCTTTACCGCTTTGTCTCAATCGGGGAAAATCGTTAATGCCTATAATGCTTTGTTACTAGCTGAAAAAATGTCGAAAAATAAATAATTTTATTTTCTATTTTATAATGGAAGGCCTTTGGTCCTTCCATTTTTTATTTTATCCAACATGAAAAAAACCCTTTTGTTAGCTGCCGTTTTAATGAGTTTCGGGAATCTATTGGCACAAAGTTCAGCCTATTGGCAACAGCATGTTGACTATAAAATGGATGTTGTGATGGATGTAAAAAATTACCAATATAAAGGAAAACAGGAATTGGTTTACACCAATAATTCTTCTGACACTTTGAAAAAAGTTTTTTATCATTTGTATCCAAATGCCTTTCAGCCGGGAAGTGAGATGGATGCTCGAATTCAAAGCATCAAAGACCCAGACGCTAGAATGGTCAACAAGATAAAAGAGAAGGACACCGATATAAAAATAAGCCGGTTAAAAACTTTAAAACCCAATGAGATAGGGTACTTAAAAATTTCAAATTTCAAACAAGACAATATTGTTGCCAATACAAAAACGGTTGGAACAATCCTCGAAGTCACTTTGGCAACCCCAATTTTACCGCATTCAAAAACCACTTTCACCCTCGATTTTGATGGGCAAGTTCCGATACAGATTCGGCGTTCCGGAAGAAATAATATAGAAGGGGTTGAATTATCAATGGCACAATGGTATCCGAAAATGGCCGAGTTTGATTTTGAAGGTTGGCATGCCGATCCTTATATAGCAAGGGAATTTCATGGTGTTTGGGGAAATTTCGACGTGAAAATTACCATCGATAAGGACTATGTTTTGGGCGGAAGTGGTTATTTGCAAAACCCAAATGAAATAGGCCATGGCTATCAGGATGCAGGAGTTCCCGTTGTGTATCCAAAGAAAACCCAAACCCTGACCTGGCATTTTTTGGCTCCCATGGTGCATGATTTTACTTGGGCAGCCGACAGAAATTATACCCATGATATTGTGAAAGGACCTAATCGTGTCGATTTGCATTTCCTGTATAAAAACGATCCAAAAATAGCAGAAAACTGGAAAAAACTAGAACCCCTAATGGTTCGTGTGATGGATTTTTACAACCAGAAAATAGGGGATTATCCCTATAAACAATACTCCTTTATTCAAGGTGGTGATGGCGGAATGGAATATGCCATGTGTACCTTGATGTTAGGAAATGGAACGCTAGAAGGAATTTTGGGAACCGCAACCCATGAATTGGCACATACTTGGTTTCAGCACCTATTGGCAACAAACGAATCGAAACATTCCTGGATGGATGAGGGTTTTGCAACATATATTGAATATTTAGCTCTTAATGAAAT
>CANHNG010000085.1 GCA_947461915.1 Flavobacteriaceae bacterium | reverse complement strand
TTGGAGCCTCTGCCCCATCCATCGCCATCGTTTTCATGGCATACATTCGAGGTTGCGGGGTATAGCTTTGTGAATTGTCCGATATAAGAATGGCTTTCCTCACTTTCTGTCCCAAAACAGACACAAAATCTTCCGCTTTGGCTTTGGCGTCTTTTACCGCCAACTTTCGGGCATCGGATTGCAGCTGTTTCATTTTGGAGGACTTGAACTCTACATTGTCAATCCGGTTAATCCCCTCGTTAACCAAGCCTTCCATCAATTCATCATATTTGGCCAAATCTTTCAATAGAATTTGTAGCGATTGGGTGGCAACGTAATTGTGTTTCTTTTTCTCATAATCATAATTAGGTTGTAAAGAAACGCGCTGGGTTTGGAAATCCTCTTTTGCTAGAGTCGCCTTTTTGATGAATTTCAATATGGCGTCCATTTTTTTATCGTTTTCCTCTTTTACCTCGGCTGCCTTGCTTCCTTTGGTTTCAATAGAAACCGCGATGGCGGCTTGATCGGGGGCTGTTTTTACCTTTCCTTCGCCAGAGACATTAATCATGGGAACTTGTTTTTGTTCCTGTGAATAGGACATTGTCGCAAATAAAATACCGAGAATCAATAGTGCTTTTTTCATATTTTTAAAATTTAAGTTGGTTTTTAAAATTAGTGGTCAAATCTTATGCCAGTTAGAGTTTCCCCGCTTTCGCCAATACAAAAAGCAGGATGATGGGAATCGCCAAAAGCACCACCATAGCCGTATTGTCCATGAGCATTGCAGGCTCTTTTAAAAGGGTAATCAAATACCCTCCGATAGCGCCCCCAAAATGAGCCGTATGACCAATGTTGTCGTTCTTGGCTTTCATTCCGTAAATAGAATACAACAGATACCCGATTCCAAAAATATAGGCCGGAATGGGGATTGGAATAAAAAACAGGTACAAACTCATGCTGGGTTCGATCAAAATAGCGGAATACAAAACGCCCGTAACGGCTCCGGAGGCGCCGATAGCCCTATAACTGTAGTCATTTTGGTGCATCAACAAGGTCAACAAACTCCCAAAAACAAGACTTCCCATATAAACCAACAAAAAGGAGGCACCCCCAAAATAGTTGGTCACCACGGGGGCAAACATAAAAAGCGTGAACATATTGAAAAACAAATGCCCCATATCGGCATGCAAAAAACCCGATGTCAGCATACGGATTTGCTCACCGGAACGGATACTCCCAATGTGAAATTCAAATTTTCTAAAAAAAGACAGGTCGTTAAATCCTTTTAAGCTAAACAGAACATTAGCAACAATAATAAGAATTAAAATGGCACTCATAACTAATTTGGTTTTTTCAAAGTGTAAACTTACTCAATATAATGTTCATAGAAATGGGTTAGCCACCACAAACTATCAAACGAAAGGTTTTTTTGGATTATATTTGCCGAAATATTTTACTTCATGCGGTTTATAATTTACGTTATTACTTATCCTTTTTTATGGTGCGTCTCGATGCTGCCTTTCCCTATACTCTATCTACTTTCCGATTTCATTTACCTCATCGTCTATCATGGCATTGGCTACCGAAAAAAGATAGTTCGAGAAAACATCGCTTTGGCATTACCCAATTTGTCGGAACAGGAAAGATTGACAATCGAAAAGAAATTTTTCCGTCATTTATGCGACATATTTCTCGAAATGATAAAGACCTTGAGCATTTCAAAAAAAGAAATGAGCAATCGTTTTGTCTTTACCAATCTGGAAGTCTATAAAAACCTGGAGAAAAAACAAAAAAGCATTGCCATAATGATGGCGCATTACGCCAGTTATGAATGGGCCGTTTCTATAAATTCATACGTGGATTTTGAAGCTTATGGTATTTACAAAAAAATAAACAATCCTTATTTTGACAAATTAGTGCGCGATATCCGATTAAAATTCAAAGCGAAACTGATTACGACCAAAGAAACAATTCCTAAAATAATTGAAAACAATAAATTAAACAAATTGTGTACCTATGGTTTTGCAAGCGACCAAACTCCTAGGTTGCAATCCACTTTTCATTGGCGAAAATTTATGGGAATTGAAGTTCCTGTTCACACTGGAGCCGAAATGCTTGCGAAAAAATATAACATGAACGTTATTTTCATCAAAATAAAAAAAATAAAACGAGGCTATTATGAGGCTAGTTTTGAGGTACTATCCGAAAACGTTACCCAAGTGCCTAGCTACAAAATCTCAGACCGTTTTATGCATCTGGTAGAGCAACAAATTCATGAAGCTCCAGAATATTATTTGTGGACGCACAAACGTTGGAAACATAGGAGATAGCACTGTTGTTAAACTGACGATTGAACTATTTTATAATAGCGAATCGTATAAATACTCAAATAACTGTTATACTTGACAGCCATTCTATTTTCAATTACGCTGAACAGCTTTTTAAAAATGGTTCTTGAAAACAAAAAAACCTTTCGAAAAAATCATTTTTGAAAGGTTTTTGAATTTATAAAATAAGGGTCTTAAATTCCGGCGACCGCTTTTATTTCGTCAATAATTCTTAGTGCCAAAGCATCGGCTTGTTGTTGCGAAGGCGCTTCAGTGTAAATACGAATAATAGGTTCAGTATTGGATTTTCTTAAATGCACCCACTCCTTGGCAAAATCAATTTTCACGCCGTCAATTGTGGATAGTGAGCCTGTCGAACTATCATTCTGGTATTTCTCAGTCATTGCCACTAGAATTGCATCCACATCAATTTGTGGGGTCAATTCGATTTTGTTTTTGCTCATGTAATATTCCGGATAGGAAGCGCGCAAGGCTGAAACAGTCATTTTCTTGTTGGCCAAGTGCGTCAAAAAAAGCGCTACGCCCACCAAACTATCGCGACCGTAATGGAGCTCCGGGTAAATAATTCCGCCGTTTCCTTCGCCACCAATGATGGCATTATTCTTTTTCATCAATTCCACCACATTCACCTCGCCAACAGCGCTGGCTTCGTAAATTCCGTTGTGATTGTTTGTCACATCACGCAAAGCACGGGAAGACGACATATTCGAAACCGTATTTCCTGGGGTTTTGCCCAATACATAATCGGCGCAAGCCACCAAAGTATATTCCTCGCCAAACATTTCACCGTCCTCACAAATGAAAGCCAAACGATCGACATCAGGATCGACAACGATTCCTAAATGCGCTTTTTCTTTGACCACTAATTCTGAAATGTCCGTTAAATGTTCTTTTAACGGTTCTGGATTGTGAGGGAAATGTCCGTTGGGTTCGCAGTATAATTTCACCACCTCAACACCCATTAATTCCAATAATTTCGGGATAATAATTCCCCCCGAAGAATTCACACCGTCAACCACCACTTTGAATTTAGCCGCTTTTACAGCCGCAACATCGACCAAAGAGAGATTCAACACTTCATCGATATGAATGTCCATATAAGCATCATTTTCAATGATTTCGCCTAAACTGTCTACATCCGAAAAATCAAATGCTTCAGCCTCGGCAATTTGGAGGATTTTCTCCCCTTCGATGCCATTCAAAAATTCTCCTTTTTCGTTTAACAATTTCAAGGCATTCCATTGTTTTGGATTGTGGGAAGCCGTAAGGATAATTCCACCATCAGCACTTTCCAAAGGAACCGCCACTTCAACCGTAGGGGTTGTTGAAAGTCCCAAATCAACCACGTCAATTCCCAAACCAACCAGGGTATTTACCACTAAATTATGAATCATCGGTCCTGAAATCCGGGCATCGCGACCTACCACTACTTTTAGTTTTATTAGGTTTTGGGTTTTGGGTTTTGGGTTTTGGGTTTTTAGCCAAGTTCCATAGGCCGAAGCAAATTTGACGGCATCGACAGGAGTCAGATTGTCCCCTACTTTTCCGCCAATGGTTCCTCGAATTCCTGATATCGATTTTATTAAAGTCATTGGATTTTATATTTTTGAATTCAGATTTAAGATTTAAGATTGCAAATATAATAAACACAGTTTATAAAAGTCATTTAAAATCCATAGTTTAGGCGAATGAATTTCCTAGCCCACCTGTACCTTTCCGGAGACGATGATTTGATAAAAATCGGCAATTTTATGGCCGACGGCATTCACGGAAAACGCTTTGACATGTTTCCGATGGACATTCAAAAAGGGATTATTTTGCATCGCGCCATCGACACTTTCACCGATGCGCATCCTATATTTAGACAAAGTACCAAACGACTGCACGCCAATTACCATCATTATTCTGGCATCATCGTGGATATTTTTTACGACCACTTTTTGGCAAAAAACTGGAGCACGTATTCCGATGAAAAACTGGCCGTTTTTACAGAACGTTTTTACCAATCTTTGAAAGATAATTATGATTCGCTGACAGCCAAAACCCAAATGATGATGCCTTACATGATCGACCACAATTGGCTGGTGAGTTACCAAACCATCGAAGGAATCGAAATAATTTTAGGAAAAATGGATAATCGAATGAAACGAAACTCGAATATGCGGTTGGCTGTTGCAGAATTAAGAACGTACTATTCCGAATTTGAACAGGAATTCAGCTGTTTTTTTGAAGAACTGATCGTACATTCAAATCATAAAATACAAACTTTATAAATCAACAGACTGCCTTATGCGCTTTATTGAATCCTTAGCAAATGCTTTCCTTGAAAATGGCAATCCTGAAAATGCGATTGCAATGGCAAAATACATGCGCAATCATTTTACTTTTTTTGGAATAAAGACAGAGGAAAGAAGACGGATTTTCAAAACTATTTGGAAAGAACACGCAAATGAGGTTGACCAAAATGCGAGAGCAATTGCACTACAACTTTACGCAAAACCACAACGGGAATTGCAGTATTGCGCTATTGAAATACTGACGAAGCAACTCAAGGGAAACTACAAAAAGGAAGACATTCACCTTATTGAAAAACTGATAACCACCAACTCTTGGTGGGACAGTGTTGACACTATTGCCAAATTTATTTTAGGGGACTATTTACTAGAATACCCATTGGAAACCCCGAAGGTAATCGAGCGTTTTTCATACGCGGACAATATATGGCTCAACCGGAGCGCGATTCTTTTTCAACTAGGTTACAAAGCAAAAACCAATTTTGATGTGCTGCAATCCGAATGTGAAAAGCATAAAAAATCGAATGCGTTTTTTATTCAGAAAGCCATCGGTTGGGCCTTGCGAGAATATGCAAAAACAAATCCAGAAGCCGTAAAAAAGTTTGTAACAAACACGGATTTAAAACCCTTAAGCAAAAAAGAAGCATTGAAAAACATTCATTAAACTTCAAAAAATGGTACTTTAGCATTTCATTAAAAAACAAAATGTTCAAAAAATACATATACAAACTTGAAGATGCAATCGTTTGGTCGCAAAGCAAACTCACTAACAAACAGTTTATCTTCTTATCCAGCGTATTGGTTGGTATTTCAGCTGCATTTGCCGTAATTGTTTTAAAAACTTTTGCGCATTGGGTTTTCTTGTTTGCGACTTCCGTCAACGGGATTCTAAAGTTGAGTTTTATCAACAGTGTTTTGCCTATCATTGGAATTTTACTAACCGTTTTTGTGGTCAAAAGAGTTTTGGGTGGCACCATAGAAAAAGGAACTTCACAGATTTTATATGCTGTTGCCAAAAAAGCCAGTATCATTCCCAAAAAACAAATGTATGCCCAAATCGTAACGAGCTCACTCACGGTAGGTCTGGGCGGATCCGCAGGATTAGAAAGTCCTATTGTAATCACCGGAGCCGCCTTCGGTTCTAATTATGCCCAAAAATATCAATTACCCTACAAGGATCGAACGCTCCTGATAGGTTGTGGCGTGGCTGCCGGAATTGCGGCTGCATTTAATGCTCCCATAGCCGGCGTTCTGTTTGCCATTGAAGTGTTGCTGGTGGATGTCAGTATTTCTGCCTTTACCCCGATTATGATTGCCGCAGCAACTGGAGCCTTGGTTTCTAAGATTGCTTTGGACGAAACCATATTATTGTCCTTCAAACAACAACAGACCTTCGATTACCATAATATTGCCTACTATGTCGCACTTGGATTGTTCACCGGACTTATTTCGGTTTACTATTCCCGGAATTTTCAAAGGTTGGAACATCTTTTTGCCCGACTTAAATTCGCTCCCTACAAAAAAGCCCTTTTTGGCGCTTCTATTTTGGCAATTATTATTTTTATTTTTCCAACGCTTTTTGGCGAAGGCTATGAAAGCATTAAAACTTTATCTGAAAATGATCCGGGACAATTACTCGAAAACACACTCTTTAGTGGTTTCAGAAACAATGGCTGGGTGCTTTTGATATTTATCGGATTAACGATGATGCTCAAAGTTTTCGCTACCGGAATCACTTTAGGAAGCGGTGGAAATGGAGGCAACTTTGCCCCTTCCCTATTTTTGGGTTCTTATGTTGGTTTTTTCTTTTCCAAATTTTTAAATTTAACCGGACTGACCCAATTGCCCATCAGCAATTTTACCATGGTAGGAATGGCCGGAATCCTAAGCGGTTTGTTTCACGCGCCGTTGACTGCGATATTTCTAATTGCCGAAATAACGGGAGGTTATGACTTAATGATTCCGCTAATGATTGTCGCTTCGATCAGTTTTGCGATTTCAAAACGATTTGAGAAACACTCGATGGACGTGAAAAGTTTAGCCAAAAAAGGACACGCCTTCACAAGCAATAAAGACACGAATATCCTTTCGACATTAGACACCAATTCCATCATTCAAACCGATTATTTGACTGTTTCACCCGATGAAAACTTGGAAAAATTAGTTGATTTGATTTCACACTCCAATCAAGTGATTTTTGCCGTGGTGGATCAAGAAAGCCATTTGCTTGGTGTGGTGCATTTCAACGATATCAGGGAAATCATTTTCAACCAATATCGGGTGAAATTCACTATTGTAAAAGAAATAATGACAGCACCCATCGACATTATTTACCCCGCTGACAGCATGGAAATCGTCATGGACAAATTCGAAAAATCAAAAGTCGCTTTTTTACCGGTTATCAAAAACGGTAAATATTTCGGTTTCATCTCCAAGTCAATCGCACTCGAGGCCTATCGCACCAAGCTCAAATCGATGACGATAGAATAAATCGCTTCAAGTACAAATTGTGGCAACATTAGAAACCCTGATTTATTACTAAAAATAAATAGAAAATCAGCTCCCGAATTCTTTTAAAAAGATTACAATCAAGCAATTAGTAGTTTTGCTGAGGTTTCATATAATACAAAACTACATTTCTTACATTTTTTTT
>CANHNG010000084.1 GCA_947461915.1 Flavobacteriaceae bacterium | reverse complement strand
TTCCTTGTAAAACAGAATACGTATCGAAAACTCCACCTGAAGAAGCACAAGCTCCAACGGCGATTACCCAGCGAGGTTCAGCCATTTGTTCGTAAACTTGACGCAGGATTGGACCCATTTTTTTTGAAATAGTTCCCATAACTAGTAACATATCGGCTTGACGTGGAGAAAAACTCACGCGCTCAGAACCAAAACGAGCTAGATCGTAATGCGAAGCCATAGTTGCCATAAATTCAATTCCGCAACAAGAAGTTGCAAAAGGCAAAGGCCAAAGTGAATTTGCGCGAGCCATTCCTACTACATCATTCAGCGTCGTGGCAAAAAAACCTTCGCCAGAAACACCTTCCGGAGGGGCAACCATTTTTATATTTGAATCGCTCATTTAATTTTAGATTTTAGATCTGGGATTTTAGATTTAAAAAAGCTAAAAAATCAAACCAATTTAAAAAATCATTATTTGTCCATTCGAGAAATCATAAATCGTAAATCTCAAATCGTAAATTAATTTATTCCCATTCCAATGCCTTCTTTTTGATGATGTAGAAAAATCCCACCAACAATAAAAGCATGAAAATTACCATTTTTAACATTCCTTCCATTCCCAATTCTTTAAAATTGATTGCCCAAGGATAAAGAAAAATCACTTCGACGTCAAATAATACAAAAAGAATGGCAACCAGAAAGTATTTTACCGAGAAAGGGATGCGGGCATTTCCTAAAGATTCCACACCACATTCGAAGTTTGCATCTTTGACAGCAGACGACCTTTTAGGGCCTAATTTCCCTGAAATTACTATCATTCCAACAACAAATCCAATTGCTAAAAGCGCTTGCATTAGTATCGGAAAATAATCTAATTGATTGGATTGCATAGCAGTTATTGTTTTACTTTAAAATAATGATGCAAATATAGGTTTCAAGGAATTAAAACACAAGTTAAAACAACATTTAGTTATAAATAGAAGCTCATTTTTTTTGTACTAAATAGACACCATTTCTAGGTTTCATTTTTAAGGTAGTTTTGAATGTTTAAAACAAAAAAAGCGTCCCGATTTATCGGGACGCTCTAAACATTCGTAAGTAAAATATTTTTTACTTAGATAACTGCTACTTTCGCAGCAACTTTTCCTTTTCTTCCTTCTTCTTCTTCATAGCTAACTCTGTCACCTTCACGAAGTTCTTCCGCGTTGATTCCTGAAGCATGAACAAAAATGTCTTTTCCTGTTTCTTCGTCTGTAATGAATCCGTAACCTTTTGATTCATTGAAAAATTTAACTGTACCTGTACGCATTGTAATAGTAATAATAATTTATAATGAAGCAAATGTAATATTTAATATAATACGAAAGTTAGAATTGTGTAAGTTTTATTAAAAATTTTGATTTCCAACGATTTAAGACATGTTTTTATCGATGAACTACCCTAAATCCAATTTTATATGCAACTCATTTAATTGTAACTCATCAATTAGCGATGGGGCATCAATCATAACATCTCTTCCGGAGTTGTTTTTTGGGAAAGCAATAAAGTCCCGAATGGTTTCTTGTCCACCAAGTATGGCCACCAATCGATCCAACCCAAAAGCCAATCCTCCGTGTGGTGGCGCGCCATATTGAAAAGCATTCATTAGAAAGCCAAACTGATCTTCCGCTTGTTCAGGGGTAAAACCTAAATATTTAAACATCAACTGTTGGGTGGCTTTGTCATGAATACGGATGGATCCACCGCCAATTTCGTTTCCGTTCAACACCATATCATAAGCATTAGCACGAACTGCTTTTGGATTCGTTTCTAATAAGTGCATGTCTTCCGGTTTTGGGGAAGTAAACGGGTGGTGCATGGCATGATAACGACCGCTCTCTTCTTCAAATTCTAATAATGGGAAATCAACTACCCATAATGGAGCAAATTCTGCAGGATTTCTCAATCCCAAACGATTGGCTAATTCCATACGTAAGGACGAAAGTTGTGTTCTGGTTTTGTCGGTTGGGCCGGAAAGCACAAAAATCATGTCGCCGGCTTTTGCGCCAGTTATTTTAGCCCAATTCCCCAAATCGTCCTGGTCATAAAACTTGTCAACCGATGATTTGTATGTTCCATCTTCGTTACATTTTACGTAAACCATTCCGCTGGCGCCAATTTGCGGACGTTTAATCCAATCAATTAAACCATCGATTTCTTTTCGGGTATATTCGCTTGCTCCAGGAGCGGCAATTCCTACGACCAATTCTGCCGCGTTGAAAACCGGAAAATCTTTGTGCTGGGCAAACTCGTTCAACTCGCCAAATTCCATTCCGAAACGAATGTCCGGTTTGTCATTCCCATACGTTTTCATAGCGTAATCATAGGTGATTCGAGGGAATTTTTCTACTTCGATTCCTTTTATGGCTGAAAGTAAATGACGGGTCAATCCTTCGAAAACATTCAGAATGTCTTCTTGTTCCACAAACGCCATTTCGCAATCGATTTGCGTAAATTCCGGTTGGCGGTCTGCACGCAAATCTTCGTCACGGAAACATTTCACGATTTGGAAATACTTGTCCATTCCACCTACCATCAACAATTGTTTGAAGGTTTGTGGTGATTGCGGCAAAGCATAAAATTGTCCTTCGTTCATTCGACTTGGAACCACAAAATCCCTTGCGCCTTCAGGAGTCGATTTGATTAAATAAGGCGTTTCCACTTCGCAAAAATCCAAGTCCGAAAGGTATTTACGCACTTCCATCGCTACTTTATGACGAAAAAGCAAGTTGTTTTTTACCGGATTCCGGCGAATGTCAAGATACCGGTATTTCATTCGAATGTCTTCGCCGCCATCGGTTTCGTCTTCAATCGTGAAAGGTGGAGTTAAAGCGGCATTCAATATTTTCATTTCGGTGACCAAAATCTCAATATCTCCGGTTACCATGTTAGTATTCTTGGCTTCCCGCTCAATTACGGTTCCTTTTACTTGAATCACGAATTCACGGCCCAAAGTTTTGGCTAATTCGAAAACTTCTTTTTGGCTGCGACTTTCGTCGAAAATCAATTGGGTAACACCATAACGGTCGCGTAAATCGACCCAATTCATAAAACCTTTATCACGTGATTTTTGAACCCAGCCTGCAAGCGTAACTTCGGTATTGATATTTGAGGCGTTGAGTTCACCACAATTATGACTTCTATACATTGACTTATTTTTTAGATTGCAAAAATACAGTTTTGTTTGAAGTTTAAGGTTTAAGGTCCGAAGTTTTATTTAAAAAACTTATATTTGAACAACTAAATTTAAAAGTTGGATTGTATGAAAAAAATAGTGTTTATTGCTCTAACGCATGTCTTTGTATTCATTGGCAATGCCCAGAATCTAACTTTTCAAGCGGAAATTGCCAACAGAAAAGGCGATACCATCAAAATTCTAAACAGTAGTAATGGTAAGGAAGTAAAAAAGATGGGTATTGACAAAAAAGGCTTGTTTAATGATGCCTTTGCTGTCGAAGAGGGGATTTATTTTTTGTTTGATGGCAAGGATTACGCCCCGATGTTTCTCAAAAACGGATACGACTTGAAACTTAAAATGGACGCTCTTAAATTTTATGAATCGATTGTATATTCTGGAATTGGAGCAGAAGAAAACAATCTTTTGGCACAAAGCACGTTCTCGGATTCAAAATACGATTACAACTCGCTTTTGGCTTCAAGTGAGGAAGTCTTCACCAAGTTGGTCAAAGAGAAAACTGCAGCCGATTTTTTAAAATTGGATGACATAAAATTGAATCCTAATTTTGTTGCGTTACAAAAGAAAAATATTGGTACAAACATGGCTAATTTGACTGCCTATTATAAGAAGACTCAAGAAAACAAAAAGTTGAGTGGTTCGGTTGCGCAAACATTTGACTATGTAAACCACAAAGGGGGAAACACCAAACTCGAAGATTTAAGAGGGAAATATGTTTATATTGACGTTTGGGCAACTTGGTGCGGGCCTTGTAGAGGTGAAATTCCTTTTTTGAAAAAAATGGAGGAAGAATTCCATGACAAGAATATCGCTTTTGTAAGCATATCGGTTGATTTAGACAAGGATTTCGAGAAATGGAAAAATTTTGTGACCGAAAAGCAATTGGGAGGCATTCAACTGTTTGCCGATAAAAATTGGAATTCCGATTTTATAAAAAGTTTTAGTATTAATAGCATCCCGAGATTTATATTAATAGATCCAAACGGAAAAGTGGTTCATTCCGATGCTTTAAGACCATCCAACCCTGAATTGAAAGAAGAGTTGGGGAAATTAGTACAGTAAAAATAGGGACGGATTAGGAGTTAAATTGTCGTCCAAATATTTTTTTAATCAAGATTTATTTTTTAAATTTAGGGTATACAAAGATGCTCACGAGGTCAGAAAACAGAAAGCCAAATTAAAATTGGATAATCTATTCTGCAAATTAAATCAATACAATAGCGTCTATAAAAAAATCGGCAGTTACAAATTTTTGTAACTGCCGATTTTGATTTATGTAATAGTCAAGATTTGTCAAATTCTAAAATGGTTATAGTTTTTTAGTTGCCAGCTCTCGTTTGTTGCATGAAAAAAATAAATATATTCCCAATAAAAACAAAAAACCACCCAAAATCAAATTTCAGGTGGTTTCAATAGTATAAAAAAATTATATTTCTATAGATCTTGCTTCTCTTCTGTCACGCAACCAATACTTGGTTCTTTTCACCAAATAGAACATTACCGGAACCATCACCAAGGTCAAAACCGTGGCGTAGGTCAGTCCGAAGATAATCGTCCAAGCCAATGGCCCCCAGAAAATCACGTTGTCACCACCCATAAAAAAGTGGGGGTTGAAATCAGTAATCAGGGTAAAGAAGTCAAAGTTCAACCCAATGGCCAAAGGAATCAATCCCAAAACTGCCGTTAAAGCGGTCAACAATACCGGGCGCAAACGTGATTTACCGGATTCGATGATGACTTCCTTAATTTCGTCCAAGGTTAAATCATCGTGCGATTCCACGCCTTTGTCATACACCTTTTTGTCCATCAGCAAGACGAAGAAATCCATTAACACGATTCCGTTTTTCACTACGATACCCGCCAGTGATATGATTCCCATCATCGTCATCAGGATAACGAAATCCATATTGGCAATGACGTAACCATAGAAAACACCACTGAAACTCAGAATTACCGTGAACAAAATCACCATGGTTTTTGACACCGAATTAAATTGCAACACGATAATGATGGTGATTCCAGCCAAAGCCAAGAACAGCGCATACATCAAGAAACTTTGGTTTTTGCCTTGTTCTTCCTGCACCCCTGAGAAGGAATAGCTCACGTCTTTTGGTAAATTATAGTTTTTTAATTCCGCCTTGATTTGTTTGGTAATTTCATCCCCATTAAAACCCGTCAATACATTCGAATAAATCGTCATAATGCGCTTGTTATTCTTTCTTTTGATTTGGTTGTAAGTCTGTGTTTTTTCGGTTTGCGAAATGGCCGAAACAGGAACTTGAACGATTTGACCATTGTTTTGGTTTCTGAAAGTCAATGATTGGTTGAAAAGAATGTTTTCATTCTTGCGTTGATCATCCTGCATGCGCATCACTATATTGTAATCGTCATCACCTTCTTTATAGGTCGAAATTTCTTGGCCGTAAACCGAACGACGCAAAGTAAAGCCCAACTGTCCGGTAGAAACCCCCATACTTCCGGCGTTTACCCTGTCGACTTTCACTTCTAATTCTGGACTGTCTTTGTTGATGTCAATACTCAATTTTTCTATTCCGGGAATGTTCTTGGAATTGACAAAATCAATCATTTTATCCCCTTCTTTTAGCATCAGGTCGTAATCCGTCCCCTTTAATTCAATACTGATAGGATACCCTGCAGGTGGACCATTGGCATCTTTTTCGACAGTAATCGTGGCTCCGGCAATGGCTTTTACTTTGGAACGAATTTCTTCCAAAATATCCGAAGTATTGATGCCTTTACGGAACTTGAATTCCGAAAAACTCACCGTTACTTTTCCTTTATAAGGTGTTTCAGAGGCAGAACCCGCATCGACATTCGGGTTTCCGGCACCTTTGCCCACTTGGGAAACGATAGATTCAGCAAGGAAGTTTTTGTCTGTTTTTGGATCTACGTATTTTTGCAAAATTTCAATTACTTGATTTTCTACAAAAAGTGTCGCCTTATTGGTTTTTTCAATCGAAGTTCCTTGCGGATATTCGATATAAGCAATCACTTGATTCGGGATGTTGTCCGGAAAAAACAATACTTTTCTCGGGAAAGCACCTAGTAATACAAAGGAAAAAAACAACAATCCGATAATTCCTCCCAAGGCATACCACGATTTCTTTTTGGTAAGGATTTTTGCTAAAAAAACTTTGTATTTCTCTTCCATTCCTGGAAAAAAACTGTGTTGGAAATCCTGTGTCCATTGGTAAATCTTTAAGAAATACAACCACATTAGCACTGTTGAAATGAGTAATAAATGCCCGACTCCTCTTAAAAATTTACTGTCATACGTATATTTTGATCCAATGAAAGCCAAGAATATTCCGAATGCCAAAAATAGAATGGTATAGAATTTTAAATTCTTTTTAGAAATATTTTTATCTTCAATATCCATCGAACCACCCGTCATTGCGGCATTGATAACCATGGCCACAAATAAAGAGGCTGTAAGGGTCACGGTCAGGGTCATTGGAAAATATTTCATGAATTTACCCATGGTTCCCGGCCATAAGGCGAATGGAAGAAACGCCATCAATGTGGTAGCTGTTGATGAAATTACGGGCCAAGCGATTTCGCCAATACCCACTTTTGAAGCTTCTATTCTAGGCAATCCTTTTTTCATGTTAGCAAAAACGTTGTCGACAACCACAATTCCGTCATCAACTAGCATTCCTAATCCCATTACCAATCCAAAAAGAACCATAGTGTTCAACGTCAGCCCTAGAGCCGATAGTAGGGCAAACGCAATCATCATAGACAGCGGAATTGCCGTTCCTACGAACAACGAATTTCGGAGTCCCATAGTGAACATCAACACAATCATTACTAGAATAATCCCAAAAATAATGTGGTTCGACAATTCATCAACCTGGTGTTCAACACGAGAAGATTGGTCGTTTGTCATTTCGATTTTTAGGTTTTTTGGCAAATAGGAGGCTTGAGCTTTTTCTATTCTTTCTTTAACTTGGTCAATGGCAGAAATCATGTTTTGACCCGAACGTTTTTTCACGCTGAGCATCACCACTTCGTTTCCTTTCTCGCGAGCATAGGT
>CANHNG010000083.1 GCA_947461915.1 Flavobacteriaceae bacterium | reverse complement strand
ACCACTTCTTTTAAAGGTTTATTTTGTGACAAAGCCCAAACCATGGCGCCTACCATACTGTCGCCAGCTCCAACGGTGCTTTTCTTGATAACATTTGGCGCTGGAACAAACTCTGTTTGAGTTGCCGTAACCAAAACTGCTCCTTGGGCTCCTAGAGAAACCACTACAATTTCAGCACTTCCTTTTTCGATTAATTTTCTTGCTGCCGGAGCAACCTCATCCATTTCTAATCGTTCAACTCCAATTAATTTTGCTAATTCACCTATGTTTGGCTTGGCCAAATACACGCCTTTTTCCAATACTTTTTTCAAAGCTTCCCCAGAAGTATCCACTATTAATTTTGTGCCAGAAATCTTCGCAAAATCGACAATATGTTGATAGAAATCTGGAGATAAACCTTCATTTAAACTGCCACTTACAACTAAATATTTAGTTTTTAATTCTTGAATAGTTTGAAGAATATTCCCTTTTTCGACATCAGAAATCGGAGTCCCAGGAAAACAAAACCGATATTGCGCATTGGTATTGGTGTCTAATGCCACGAGATTTTCTCTGGTCCAATTTTGTGTGGGTATGATTTTTATGGCAATCCCCTCTTTTTGCACTAATTCTTCCAACTTAATTCCTGGCGATCCTCCTGATGTGAATACACATAGCGTTTCACCACCTAATCGAGAAATTGCTTTAGAAACATTGATTCCTCCGCCTCCAGCATCATAACGAGGTGTTCCGCAACGGATTTTTTGTTCAGCAACCAATCCAGTGAATTGGGTACTTTTGTCCAAAGAGGGGTTTATGGTTAAGGTGACAATGTCAAATATTTTCATTTTATAAAAATTAAATTAGTTTGATTTTGCCCTAAATTTAATGATAAATTAAATGACTGAATCGGATCCTTTTTTTATTTGACAAAAAACCTTGCCTTCTTCGTACATTTGCAACTTTATAAAAAATTTTAAATTAATCAAAATGAATGAAGATTACTTCGTTCCTCGCAATGACTATGATCGAAGATAAATCCCCGCAACTAACCAGTATTGCTCAATTAGGCGAATTTGGATTAATAGACCACTTGACAAAAAACTTCAAAATTACACAACCTTCCACTATAAAAGGCATTGGCGATGATGCTGCAGTTTTAGATTTCAAGGATAAAAAAGCAGTTGTTTCAACCGATATGCTGGTTGAAGGCGTTCATTTTGATTTGGGCTATATGCCTCTAAGACATTTGGGTTACAAAGCAGTGGTGGTCAATGTTTCGGACATTTGTGCGATGAATGCCAAAGCTACCCAAATCTTAATTTCAATAGCCGTCTCCAACCGTTTTCCGCTAGAAGCTTTAGAAGAATTATTTGATGGGATTACGCTTGCCGCCAATGAATACAAGGTTGATGTTATTGGTGGTGACACGACCTCATCACAAAAAGGTATGATTATCAGCATTACCGTTATTGGCGAAGCCGACGAAGATGAAATTGCATATAGAAATGGAGCTGGCCAAACCGATTTGTTGGTTGTAACCGGTGATATTGGTGCAGCGTATATGGGATTGCAGGTTCTCGAAAGGGAGAAACAAGTTTTTCGGGTCAACCCAAATTCACAACCTGATTTAGATGCCTACACGTATTTAATTGAGCGCCAATTAAAACCTGAAGCTAGAAAAGATGTTCGTACTTTGTTGCACGCATTGGAAATAAAACCAACTGCAATGATTGATATTTCGGATGGATTGTCGTCTGAAATTATCCATATTTGTAAACAATCAAAAGTAGGTTGTAATTTATATGAGGACAAATTACCTCTCGATCCTCAATTTATTAATGTTTGTGAAGAATTCGACTTAGATTCTACAACCGTGGCCATTAATGGTGGCGAAGATTATGAGTTGCTTTTTACTATTAAAATGGAAGATTTTGACAAGATAAAAGGAAATCCAAATTTCACTATTATTGGGCACATGACACAAGAAAGCGAAGGCATACATTTGGTAACTCGAGCCAATACCAAAATTCCGTTGAAAGCTCGTGGTTGGAACGCTTTGAGTGAAGAATAATTAATGGGAATCAAAAAACGGCATTCAATGAGGTGCCGTTTTTTTAAACTTACACCCTTTTTAGAATAGTGTCTAACTATTTTTGAAGTACTTCAATGGTAACTAACATTGTTCCGGCCGATTTGTTTTTGGCAATTTCCATAAAAGCACGTTTTGATAAATCAATTTCTCTTGACCTAACAAAAGGCCCTCTGTCTGTCACTTCAACGATTACTGATTTTCCGGTGACCTCATTGGTCACTTTGACTTTTGTCCCAAAAGGTAGTTTTTTGTGCGCAGCGGTATATTTGTTATTGTCAAATCTTTTGCCGCTGGTTGTTTTCCTTCCGTTAAACTTATCTGCATAATAAGAAGCGTGGGCATTTTTTTTATAAGGTATATATTTATCTGTTGCAAAGAACAAAGAATCCGAAGCAATTTCTTGGGGTAAAAAAAGTGCTTTGCTCTTTTTAACGGTGTCTTTAACCAAAATCGCCTTTTGTTTGTCTTTAATCAAGTTTTGACTAATCGCAACCCCGATAAGGGCAATTGAAAGAAAAAGCGTAATCGTTTTTTTCATTATTTACTTTTTTGTGAAGTCAAATTGGCAAAAACCATAACCCTAATTTAAAAAAGGGCTTTTAATACGTTTTTAGAACCATAACTCCCATGGAATTCTACTCAATATAAGCACCAGTCCCAAACCATAATAAATAGAAAATGTTTTAAATTTCGATTCACTCGTTTTTAATTTTTTATGTTTCACCCAACCTATCGTAATCAAGGTAATACCAATTAGATTTATCAATGGGTGCTCTAATGAGGTTAAACGTAATGCCTTGTCAGACATTTGTCCCAATGAAGAAAAACCCATTGGCGAAATAAAATAAATAACTAAACCAATTAATAATTGTGTATGTATTGTCGCTAAGCCAATGAGGGCAATTTTTCTATCTTTCGCCATAAACTCTTTTTTGGAGACGACTCCAATCAATGAATTAAAAACTGCAATTATTAATACTAAAACTACTAAATAAGCCCAACCAGAATGAAATTTTTGAATGAATTCGTACATAAATAAGTTTTTTGTTTTAACAAATATAATAAAAAAAGGCATAAAAGAAAGCCATTCATATATCAAGAGTGCCTTTTTTAAAATATAAGCATTGTATTTTAAAAAACGAAAAAGAACAATGTCTTATTATTTGTTCTGTAAAAAGTGATTTAATAAAAATGTTGTGGAACTATCATGAAAATTTACCTTTTTTGAATTTATTTCGTCCAGGATTGAATTCGCCAATTGTTTCCCCAACTCAACGCCCCATTGATCATAGCTAAAAATATTCCATATTATTCCTTGCACAAAAATCTTGTGCTCATATAAAGCAATCAAAGAACCTAAGGACTTTGGTGTCAATTTTTTAATTAGAATCGTATTAGTAGGTTTGTTTCCGTTGAAAACTTTAAACGGGAAAAGGAATTTGGCTTGTTCTGCTGAAAGTCCTTGTTTATCAAATTCCGACTGAACTTGTTCCGCAGTTTTTCCATTCATTAAAGCTTCTGTTTGGGCAAAAAAGTTTGACATTAATTTGTCGTGATGATCTTCGTTTCCGTATAATGGTTTTACAAACCCAATAAAATCAGAAGGAATCAATTTGGTTCCTTGGTGAATTAATTGAAAAAAAGCATGTTGCGAATTGGTTCCGGGCTCACCCCATATAATCGTTCCCGTTTGATAGTTTACTGGTTTTCCGTCGCGACCAACACTTTTACCGTTGCTTTCCATTGTGCCTTGTTGTAAGTAAGGCGCTAGTTTTTGCAAATATTGCGTATACGGAATCAAGGCTTCGCTTTCTGCACCAAAAAAATTATTATACCAAATGCTTAACAATGCCAGTGTAACAGGAATGTTTTTATCAAAATCGGCCGTTTTAAAATGTTCATCCATTTCATTGGCACCGGTTAATAATGCATCATAATTATCAAACCCAACGGCCAAACTTACCGAAAGCCCAACGGCGCTCCACAAAGAGAATCGACCACCAACCCAATCCCACATTGGGAAAACGTTATCAGGATTGATTCCAAATTCAGTGACTTTTTGAATATTGGTTGAAACCGCCACAAAGTGTTTGGCCACATCCACTTGCTTTGCCGATTCTAAAAACCATTTTTTGATGGTCTGTGAATTAGTCAGTGTTTCCTGAGTGGTAAATGTTTTAGAAGCAACGACAAAGAGGGTAGTTTCTGGATTTATTTTTTTAATAATTTCATTAACGTGATCTCCATCTACATTCGACACAAAGTGAACATTCAAATGATTTTTATAAAACTGCAATGCCTCAACAGCCATTGCGGGACCAAGGTCTGAACCACCAATCCCAATATTGACAATATCCGTAAACGATTTTCCTGTGAACCCTTTTCTGTCGCCGTTTACCACTTCGTTAGTGAATTTTTTAATTTTTTCTTTTACTTGAAAAATTTCAGGGATTACATTTTCTCCATCTACTGCTATTTTTGAAGTTACATTGGCTCGCAAAGCGGTATGCAAAACGGCTCTATTTTCCGTTTGATTAATGACATCGCCTTCAAAATATTTTGCAATTGCGTCTTTCAATTGTACTTCATTAGCCAATTCCAGCAACAAATTCATGGTTTCCTGATTAACGATATTCTTGGAATAATCAACTACGAAATCATTCCAATGCAAATGAAATTGTGATGCTCTTGTTTTGTCTTCGCTGAACATTTTTTTCATGGAAGCATTTTGCATTTCCTGAAAATGGTTCTGAAGTTTTTGCCAAGCTATTGTTGTTGTGGGATTTGTATTTCGTAGTGCCATTATAATTTTAATTTATGGATATTTTTAACTGATTTTTTTGTTTTCGAAAGGCAAATTTACACTATTAGTTTGTAAAATAAACATTCCTTTTTTATCATAGGGTAAGACAAAAATAGTTGTTCCATTATAAATTTGCAACGCTGTCCAATTCTCGCTTCAACGGTTTTATTTGAGTCATAAATCGGGGTAAATTTTTGCTGTCCATAGGTTGGGAATTGGGTAATTTCAGTTTCAAAGCATCTACTTGTACTCCGTTTTTCCAAAATCGATAACACACATGTGGGCCCGTTGCAAGTCCTGTACTTCCTACTTTTCCTATAATACTCCCCTGATTTACTCTTTGCCCTTTGCGAACCAAAATTTTTGACATGTGTAAATATTGAGTCGAATAGGTTTTGTCGTGTTTTACCTTTACGAAATTTCCATTTCCTGCAGAATATCCGGTTTGCTCCACTACTCCGGATGCAGTCGTCATGATTGGCGTTCCTGATGGTGCCGCATAATCTGTTCCTTTGTGCGCTTTCCAGATAAGTTGTACGGGATGAAATCTATTTTTGGTGAAATGGGAGGTGATACTTACAAATTTTAATGGCGCCTTAAGGAAAAAATTCTTAAGAGCTTTTCCTTCATCATCATAATAATCCTGTTTCCCTGAAACTTGATTTTGGGCAAAAGGGAAAGCATAAATTAATTTTCCTTTGTACTCAAAAAAGGCAGCTTTTAGACTGTCGACTCCATCATAAATTGTATCGTCAATGTACCTTTCGGTAAAGGTTATGCCAAATTTGTCCCCTTTTTTTAACTTGAAAAAGTCAATCGACCAAGCATATACCTTGGTTAATTTTTGTGCTAAAGCCACATCAACTCCTTTTTTGCTTAAGGCTTCCGACAAAGAACCGTCCAGTTTTCCTGAAATTATTCTTTGTTTGAAACGGATTGGTCTTGTTTTTTTGTAAACCGAAACGGAATCTCTAAAATCAATAACATAATAACTAGCTCTATCAGGTTGATAAACGAAAACTTCCAGTTTTTTATGGCGGTCTTTTGTTCTCAATAAAGTAAAAGGCTTTCCAATTTTAATGGTTTTCAAATTAAAACTGTCCTTTACTTTTTCTATGATGTCATATACTTGTATGTCGCCAAGATTTTGGTTTTCGATAATACTGCCAAAAGTATCCCCTCTGCGAATGGTGTCATGAAAAACATTAAAATCATTGAGATTAAATCCAAAATTATTAGATTCAGTAGGAGGATTTTTATCTGGAATTATGCTCACCGTTTCGGACTGTCTACAAGAAACCAACGAGAATAAAACAATTATAAGTATAGATACTTTTTTCAAAGTGTGTATGTTTGGCATTAAACTATCATTTCTTTTTCCCGTTTTTGTAATGTAACAATAACTTCTAGTGTTTAGAAAAAGTATTGATGGATAAAAAGGCTATTTCATTTTAATAGAAGCCTAATTTATGATTATTATTGATTAATTTTTACTTTAAATGGGAATTTCAATCCTTTGAATCCATCTAAGTCCGCTTTAATTGATCCTACGGCAAGGTTTGCTTTTATTCTAACAGGCAACTTATTGTTGTCATCAGAGATCCAAACGGTCAAACTTTCCTCTTCCTTGAAAACGCGTCCTGATTGCACTAATGGCCTAAAAATCATGGTTGGCACTACTCCGAATTTGGTTGTAACATCCTCTCGACCCAAAAACTTAAGTTTGAACTTTGTGGTTTCATCATCAAAAAACATATCGATAGAAACGAATTCCCCAGGTTTTATTTTATCAATGGCGGGATAATTCCTCAAGTAATAAAATGTTGAAACGATGTCCTGAGTGTTTTTTGGAATTTCGAGGATTTTTTCGGTTTGGTTTTTATAATCTTTTACAAGAATTTTGTCTCCAGCCTGATTAAAAAACCCTTCTTGATTTTTGACGTACCCTCCTTCGTCTATTTTTCGGACAAATTGATACGGATTCCCGGTATCCTTATCGATGTAGCTTTCATACAAGTCATCTACCTTGAAAAAAAATCTGGACATCCCCGTGGTATATCCTCTCCCTACAATGTGAAAAACTTTTTTGTTGTTTATTGAGGCTTCTTTAACTTCCAGCGTTGCATATCCTGCATTTAAAAATCCATAATGAATCCGGAATTTGAACCATTCCCCCACATCATAGGAACTTTGTTTGTGAGAGTCAAAACTTACAGTTGCAATAAATAGTAATACTATGAATATTTTTTTCATGGAGTTTTCGTGCTACTTCTTAGCTGCAAGTACAAATTTTATTCCAAATGTATTAAAACAAAAAAACTCAGTCAAATAATGACTGAGTTTTTATGCTATTAACTAACCAAAAAAATTATAAATTATGAAATTTATATGAAATAACTGCAAGGAAACCACCCCTTT
>CANHNG010000082.1 GCA_947461915.1 Flavobacteriaceae bacterium | reverse complement strand
TGATTAAATTTTTCTAAAACCCTGAAATATAATATATTATTGAAAAATCTGAACTAGGATAACTATCATTTTTTTGATACCTTGTTTTAAGAAACGAGAGGTTTTTAAAAATTAAACAACTAAATATTAATAAGATCAAAAATAGAAATAGCCATTTTTATTTTTCATCGGACATTAATGATAATACATAGAGACCTTTAATATTTATAAACAAAAGGGTTCAGTTATGGTTTGTCTTTATTGTTTAAATACTTTTTAACGCTGTCACGAACTAGTTTATTGTTGGGATTTACCACTAAACTAATGTTATTTTTTGCCTTTGGTTGCTTTCTTCAACTCATCGCCACCGGGAATCCTCATTTTGTCCGTGAGAACGGCAATTTCACTCAGGTCAAAATCCCCCGTCAAGAACATCAACACCGTTTCTTTTTCTTTGCCTCCCCCTTCGATAAACATCAAAAGCTCTTTGATTTTAGCGTCTGTCGTTCCCGATTTGACCACTATTTTAATGTTTTTGCCTTCCTCATTTACCCGCATCAATTCTTCGAGACCACCGGTTTTAATGTATTTTTCGGCAGCGGTTTTCATGTCGGCTGTTGCCCTGACACTCGTAGTGGTAAACACTTTCAGGTTGTCGAGTTTGCGAATTAAATTGAAGTATTGCATCGTTTCTTTGTCCGAGGAATCCATTTTTACCTTACTCATCAGGTCAAACATTTTTTTGTTGACTATAACCGAAGTGATGTCGTCCTGCCCTTCAAATTGATCGAAAGCCGCTTGGGCAAAAAAGGCATTGGAGACGAATGCCAATACTATCGTTAAAATAAATTTTCTCATTGTTGCTGTTTTTTATGGCTATTGAATTTTAATTGACTTTTTTAATAAATCAAAACTAACTTATTTTTATTACAAAGGGTATAAAATAAAACTAAAGTTACTAATTTTACGAGAGCTAATCTACAAGCCTCCCCCAATGAAATCAAAATTACATTTTATAATCCTACTGCTTTTGGCCTTTTTCACGTTCCAAAGTTGTCAAGACCAAGACGATGTGGCGGCACCGGACAATTTGGAGGTTCAAGATTTTATATGGAAGGGACTCAATTTGTACTATTTGTGGCAAGCCGATGTGCCTAATTTATCGGATGACCGTTTTGCAACCCAAGAGGAATTAAATACTTTTTTATCTGGATATCCCGTTCCTGAAAACTTATTCAATGCCTTGAGAGTCGACAAAAGCATCGATAGATTCAGCTGGATCGTTGATGATTATTTAGAACTGGAAGGCCAACTTCAAGGAACCACCAAAAATAATGGAGTCGAATTTGGTTTAAGTTATAAGTCACCCGGCTCTACAGAAATAATTGGTTGGGTGCGCTACATTATCCCCAATTCAGATGCTGCTACTAAGGAAATCAAACGTGGGGATATTTTTACTGGAGTAGATGGAACCACTTTAACCATTAGCAATTACAAAACATTGCTTTTTGGTTCGAATAATGACTATGTTTTAAATCTTGCTGATTATAACAACGGTACATTCACGCCAAACAAAAAATCAGTTGCATTGACAAAAACAGTTTTGGACGAAAACCCCATTTTAATTAATAGTGTAATTAATTCTTACGGACATATAATTGGATATCTACTCTATAATGGATTTTATTCCAAATATGATTCGCAGTTAAACGACGCCTTTGGCGCTCTTAAATCGCAAGGCATTACCGATTTCGTATTAGATTTGCGTTACAATTCAGGCGGTTCTATTCAAACTGCCGCCAGATTGGCCAGTATGATAACAGGACAGTTTACTGGACAAGTTTTTGCCAAGCAACAATGGAATGCCAAAATTCAATCCTATTTTAATGCCAATAATCCAGACCAATTAAAAAACTTCTTCACAGACAAAATAGGAACTAAAGCCATCAACAGCGTAGGCATGACCAAGATTTATATTCTGACTTCAAAAAGCACGGCGTCGGCAAGTGAATTGGTGATTAACGGATTGAAACCTTATATGACAGTTATTCAGATTGGAGATGTCACCACAGGAAAAAATGTAGGTTCGGTCACTTTATACGATTCCCCCACTTTTGGGTCGTCCAACAGAAATCCAAACCATCGGTATGCCATGCAGCCCATTGTGCTAAAAATTGTCAATTCGCTAGGAATTGGAGATTATTATAATGGGCTAAATCCCAATTATCCCTTGAAAGAATCCTTAAGCAATTTAGGTGTTCTCGGCGACGAATCCGAACCTTTATTAAGCACTGCTATTGGCAAAATTACGGGGGTAAGCCGAATGATGAAACTAAGTCCCGCAAAAGAATTCGAGCTTTTTAAAGATTCAAAATCAAGGAATGTACTGCAAAACCAAATGCATCTTGACAAAGCGCCCGAAGGCTTGTTGAAAGCTTTGGAATAAAAACAAAAAGGCTTTCATTGTAGTAATAAAAGCCTTTTTCAATTGTATTAAAATACCAACTACAAACTGATGTTCAATCCCAATTTGAAGTTTCTACCCCTTGTATTATAGCCTTCAAGCTCTACGAAATCTTCATTAAATACATTTGAAACTGCGGCAAAAACTGTCATTCTGTTTTTTATCAATTCGTATTTTGCAGATGTATTTATTAATTGATAGGCTTTTAAAACATTAACCACTGGTGGATATCCTAAAAAACCATCTCTTTTGTCCAAATATTGATAATCTATTCCAAAAAAGGATCGTTTTGAAATTTGGTAATCAAGGTTTACATTCACTTTGTGCTTCGGATTGTATAGGTTGGCTTTTATATTTGGAAAAGTATTGTTGATTGCTTTTGAATCTATTTCATTAAATGTATAGTTGGCTTTAATATTGAGTTGGTCTGAAATGGCCAATGCAATCGAAGTTTCTATCCCTTTGGCATTGTAGTTGCCATTTGCATTAAAATACGAAGCTTGATAGGTTATCGGATTAGAATAATACTCAATAGCGTTTTCCTCTTCTCTATAAAAAGCTACTGTAGATAAATTAAACTTGTTTTTCAATAATTTAATTTCAAAACCAGCCTCAATAGTTGCATTCTCTTCAGGTTGCAAATCTAAATTACCCGCATAACCATCATGCAATTGATATAAACTTGGCGTAATATAAGCAGTGCCGTAAGAAGTGATAATTTTTAAAGGAAGGTTTTTGAAATTATAAGAAGGGTTGATGTTGTAAACTATGTAATTCCCATAATTACTATGAATATTAAGCCTACCTCCTGCATTTAAATTAAAACCAAAATCAGAATTATATACCCAATTTAAATAAGGATCAACTAAATTAAACTTTGCCAATTCATTAGCGATATTCGTGTATTGACTCTCAATAGACATTTCATGAAATTGAAATTGCGCTCCAGTTACAATAAATAAATCTCTGTTGATTTTATATTTATTAAAAACATCTGCATTAATGTTTCTAGATTTATAGTTTGTAATGCCCCCAAAACTAAATTCTTCTCTCTCGATTAAATTCGCGCTAGAATTTAAAACTAATTCACCATTTTGGTATTTATATTTTGGAGAAAAACCTAGCTTAAATTGTTCAGAATCGCTATAATTATACGTGTTGTCTGTAAAAGCCGCAGCATCAAAATCATTCTTAATTTTATCATAATTAATAAAGAAATCCAGACTTAAATTTCGCGTGGGTTTAAAACCTAATTTCACATTAGAATTAACTCTGGAGAATTTATCATCTTCAAAACCTACTCCTTTCGCCTCAGAAATTCCTTTGACTTCGGTATTATTTAATCCTACATAATAATTAAACTTATCTTGATTGGCGCCAAAACTAAATCCTTGATTATATTCTGCAAGATTTGTTTTTTTATCTTCAGCAATAGTTTGCGTACCCAAATTTAGATACATATTTCCCGAAAGTTCTTTTTTTGCTGACTTTTTTAATTTAATATTAATTACTCCTGCTGCTGCACCAGTACCATACAAAGTACTCGCCGCGCCTTTCATAATTTCAATACTTTCAACTTGATCAACAGGTAATAAGCGTAAATCATAATCTAAATTAATTCCAGAAGCATCAGATACTGGTATTCCATCAATGATAATCAAAGTCTGACGATTACGAGCACCTCTAATATAAGAGCTCAAGTTTTTACCTGCACTGCTTTGGTTTCCATTTACCTCAAGTCCAGCGACTGAGCTTAAAATAGTACCTAGAGACTGACCTAGTTTTTTCGCCAAGTCTTTGGCAGTGATTTTCACAATTACTTTACCCGATTTTTCTTTTGGTAAAGCAAATTTAGAATCCGTAACTACAACTTCATCCAATTCAATTCTTGACACAAGGGTGTCTTTTTTTTGCGCCAAAGCACAGCTAGTGATTAGTACGAATAACGCACCAATACAAACATTTTTTTTGTTCATTTTAATTAAAAATTTTTAATAATAAAAAACGGTAGAAAAACCTGTCTGCCGACAGGCAGGCATAGAATAAACCATACCCAAACCTTTTTTCCCGAAAGTTTGATGCTCGATGTACTAGGCAGGTCTCCTGGCTTGCGTCTTGTTGTTGACCTTCCCATTCCATTTTAGATTTAGGACTTTAGATTTTAGATTGAATCTAAAATCTGAATTCTAAAATCTACAATTAAAACAGTGGTTTTGTAGATAACAACAAGCGTATTAGCTTACAGTTGCGGGTACAGCTCAGGATTTTTGATTTTCGAATTAGAATTTTTGATTTAGGATTTGTTACCATCCGAAATCTACCATCTGATATCTAGAATCTTCACCTGATTCCCTTTTAATGCGGTTTTGAAAAACAAAACAACAACCTCAATACGGTTGCAAATGTAGCCCTAACATTCGAATAAAAAAATAAAATTGATTTTTAAAAAGGAATAAATATACCTTTGCACTTATATTTCAAAAAGTATTTTTATGAAATCTGTTTTCATTCGGGTCATTCTATTTTTAGTACTAATACCTTTTATAGGATGTAAAAAAAGCAGCGAAAATTCAAAGAATACCTTAGCAAATTTTGAAAATTCCATTCAATATGCCAAAGGACTTGAAATCTACAAACACCGCGGATTTTCAATCGTAAAAATCACCAATCCTTGGCCAGAAGCCAAAGAAGGTTTTACGTATATCCTCCAAGAAAAAAAAGGTATTATTCCAGATTGCCTGAAGCAATTCCCCACTATTTCAATTCCAATACAATCCATCGTTGTGACCTCGACCACTCACCTACCGGCATTGGAATTATTAGGGGTCGAAAACACTTTAGTGGGTTTCCCTGATACCGACTATATTTCCTCTGTTAAAACCCGAAAATTGATTGATGCCGGGAAAGTTCGGGAAGTGGGAGCCAATGAAAGCCTGAATACCGAAGTTTTAATGGATCTGAAACCCGACGTAATTATCGGTTTTGGATTAAACAACAGCAATCCCACCTTGGATAATCTTCAAAAAAGTGGCTTAAAAGTGATGCTCAACGGCGATTGGACCGAACAATCTCCTCTTGGCAAAGCGGAATGGATCAAGCTTTTCGGTGCATTGTACGGATTGGATTCCAAGGCAAGTGCTTTGTTTTCAAGGATTGAAAAGGAATACAAATCGACTTTAGCTTTAGCAAAAAAAGCGACTTCAAAACCAACTATTCTTAGTGGCGCCATGTACCAAAAACAATGGTATATTCCTCAAGGCGAAAGTTGGGCCTCTCTATTTTTGAAAGATGCACAGTCTAATTATTTATGGGCAAATACCAAAGGGACAGGGAGTTTAGTTATTCCTTTTGAAAATATACTTGAAAAAGCTAAAAATGCCGATTTCTGGATTGCACCAGGGGATTATTCCTCTTTGAAACAAATGAGCGACAGCAATCCGCACTGCAGTCAATTTGCTTCGTTCAAAAATAAAAAAGTATATTCGTGCAACGCAAAAAAGGGAGCGAAAGGCGGAATCATTTATTTCGAATGGTCTCCTACCCGCCCCGACTTGGTTTTGAAAGATTTAATCAAGATTTTTCACCCAGAATTATTGCCTAATCACAAACTTTTTTTCTTTACCAAATTAGAATAAATTGACCAACGCCAACCAAAATACTCTTATATTCTTCATCTTGACATTGTCATTGGTTTTGTTATTGTTATTGAACATCAGCTTGGGCTCGGTTTCGATTCCGATAAAAGATGTTTTCAATAGTCTGATAGGCGAAAACTCATGCAGAGAAACTTGGAATTACATTATTATTAATTACAGATTACCTAAAGCGATTACTGCAATTGTTGTCGGTATAGGATTGTCAATAAGTGGTTTACTGATGCAAACTTTATTTCGAAATCCATTGGCCGGGCCCGATGTTTTGGGATTGAGCTCTGGATCAAGTTTAGGCGTGGCAACCATAGTCATGGGCGCTGCTTTTTTACCAATGGGCTTGTCTTCTATTTTGCTTTCATCCTACGGAATTATAATAGCTTCAAGCTTGGGAAGTTTCTTGGTATTATTGGCCGTTTTAGCTGTTTCTCAACGATTGCGCGACACAATGGCTATCTTGATTGTCGGCTTGATGTTTGCAAGTTTAACCAGTGCAATTGTTGGAACACTCACCTATTTCAGCACGGCCGAACAATTGCAAAAATTTACATTTTGGTCCATGGGAAATCTGGGTAATTTGTCTTGGTCGTCGATTGTAATTTTATCCATTTGTGTGACCACCGGTTTGCTTTTAAGCCTTGTCAGTATCAAACCCTTAAACGCCTTGCTTTTGGGAGAAAATTACGCCCGAAGTTTGGGAATGAATTACAAAAGAACCCGATTGATTATCATTTTTACCACCAGTATTCTGGCGGGAAGCATCACAGCATACACCGGTCCTATTGCCTTTATCGGATTGGCAGTACCTCATATTGCCAAATTAGTTTTTCAAACTAGCAATCACACTATTTTATTCTGGAGCACTTTGCTTTTGGGCGCCATTATTATGCTTATTTGTGACAGTATCTCACAACTTCCCGGAAGCGATTTCACCTTGCCTATTAATGCGGTGACTTCTATTTTTGGTGCACCAATCGTGATTTGGTTGTTGGTTCGAAAACGTAAAATGATGAACTAATGGAAAGCAAAATCATCTTACAGGCTGCAAAAATGAGCATTGGCTATACTTCTAAAAAAATAAAGAATATCATTGCATCGAATATTAATTTATCATTAGAAAAAGGAAAACTAATCGCTCTAATTGGTGCCAATGGTATTGGAAAATCAACTCTTTTGAGGACCATAACTGGAATCCAAAAAACCATTTCGGGAACGATATTA
>CANHNG010000081.1 GCA_947461915.1 Flavobacteriaceae bacterium | reverse complement strand
TGATTTTTCCTTTTCAACCAAAAATAAAAACAATAATATGGCTCGCTCATACTTTTTTTGTTGTAAGGGTATTTAAGAAAAGATAAATCATCATCAAATTCATCATCATTAATATAATGATTTGATAGCATTTCTTTTTTATTCCATATTTTTTTTAATTTTTTTAAATGGATTATTGAGAAGAATGGATTTATAACATAAGGATTTCCAGATCTTTCAGGCAACATTCCACCATCTCTAACACCGCATACTATATATTCATTATGTAACATCTCTTCAATCAAAGGAAATATTAATTTAGAATCAATAAGTAATGCATCTTCATCCATCAATATTAACCAATCTATATCCTTTCGTTTAAAAACTTTCATCATATAATTAATACTATGAATACCAAACATTCCATTTCGTCCATCTATCACATAATTTTGAATCTGTTGTGGATATAAAGCGGAACTCTTTTCGTATAAACCAAAATTATTTACGGTTGATAAAATCGCAATTTTTGAATAATCCATTTTTTTCTTAATTGTCTCTAAATTGTTTTTGATGATTTATTTTCCATATGCCCGTATTTTCTATAGATTCTAGAAATAATTGCGCACTATTTCCTTGCCCAAAATCAGTTTCATTTGGACTTATTTTATGATGGTCTATTAATTCTAAAGCTTCCGAAATATTTTTACTTTTATAATCCACATGTACTATATCCGCATGTACTGCCCTGTTTTGTTGTCGTGTTCCTATATTGATAATTGGAATTCCATAATAAGGTGCTTCTCGAATGCCCGCACTACTATTACCAATAATAAACTGGCTATTTTTCAACAAGGTCAAAAAATATTCAAATCGCAAGGAGGGAAAAACTCGAAATCGAGGATTCGCCTTCAATTTCTTATAACCATCTATTATATAAGCACTTCCTAAATCATTATTGGGATAAATCACTACATAATTGTGCATGTCGTTTTCTAAAGCAGAAATAAAATCATCGGCATACTGTTGCATTTCTTTTGCCTCCGTGGTTACGGGATGAAACATCACTATTGCATAGCTATCAAAAGGGATTTGGTAATAAGACTTTGCCACTTCTATCTGAGGCAAATCTTTAGAGAACATAATATCAATATCGGGGGAACCAATGGTGAAAATGGAAGAATTTACTTCTCCCATTTGCATCAATCGCTTAGCAGCTTCCTGATTGGATACAAAATGAATGTGACTTAGCTTACTTACACTATGCCGAATTAATTCATCGACCGTTCCCGAGATTTCGCCCCCTTCAATATGAGCTACTAAAATATTATTCAAGGATCCTACAATTGCACCTGCCAAGGTTTCGACACGATCCCCATGCACCACTATCATATCGGGTTGAATGCTTTTTACATATCCTGAAAGTCCTTCGATAGTCTTGGCCAAGGTTAAATCCATGGTGGTTTCGTGGGTATGATTCTCGAAAGTGTGGACGTTTTTAAAATGGCATCTTTTAATTTCAATCAAGGTATAACCATACTCTTCTTGCAAGTGCATGCCCGTTACAAAAACAAAAACTTCAAACCCTGCTTGTTGCTCCAGAATTTGAATCAGAGATTTTATTTTACTGAAATCGGCACGTGTTCCTGTTAGGAATAGTATTTTTTTCATTTTTATTTCTTTGTCACGTCGAGCGCAGTCGAGACGCTCGTTTTTTAGACGTTTAGTTTTTTTATTATGAACCTCGACTGCGCTCGATTTGACAACATTATTTATCTCAAAATACCAAACGTTTTGTCACGTCGACTGCAGTCGAGACGCTTCTGTTTTAGAAACATTTTTTTATTATCATGAATCTCGACTGCGCTCGATTTGACATCTATAATTCTTAACACAGCCTAGACCTCACATCAAGCTCAGTCAAGACGCTTATTCTAGAAACACTTTATTAATCCATTTCTTTATTGGGATTGTATTTATGATGTGTTGCATTTCTACATTCCGACAAGTCCTGCAATTTATCAAAATTTTCATCTATTAAGCACTGTTTTTTCTCTCTACTCCATTTTTTTATTTTCTTCTCGAACTCAATAGCTTGATTAGGTTCCGTAAAATCTTGGTAATAAGCCAAGGACACAGGTCTTCGAGAATGGGTATAAGCCTCTGGATATTTCCCAGCATTGTGCTCCATCACTCTTCTTTCTATATCCGATGTAATTCCGACATAAAGAGAATTATCAATGCATTTGAGAATATAAACATAATAAAATTTCATGAAATAATTGTTTTAATATTTAGAATCTCGACTGCGCTCGATTTGACAACTAAAATTCATAACTCAGACTACTTTCACGTCGAGCGCGTCATCGTGAGCGAAGCCGAAGGACTAGACGCCTCTCTATGTAAGAGATCCTTTATTCATAATCTGAATTCATTAACTGCTCATCATTTTCAATAGTTCTAGTTGCTTTCTTACCCAACAAATCATTAAAATGTTCTGCCAGAATTTCACCTGTTCCCGGACGTTTTACCCAAATATTATCTTTAGTAAATACTTGCCCTTGCTTGATGTTGGCAATAGTACAGACTGTTGCAAAGGCAAAATCAATAGTAACTTGCTCTTCTTTTGCGGGGGCTTTTATACCGCCTCGCATCTGCCAAATTTCATTGGAACTTACAATCAATTCTTTGGTAGCTTGTTCATCCATACTACATATAATATCCGGACCTGTTCTACTCATCGTATCTGTAAAATGGCGTTCTAAAATACTAGCTCCCAAAGCTACAGACGCCAAACAAGCATTATTATTCAAAGTATGATCCGATAATCCGAAAACTTTATCTGGAAAAGCTTCATGCATAGCAGTCATTGCCCCCAAACGCACTAAATGGATTGGTGTGGGATACAAATTAGTGGTATGCAATAAGGCAACTGGAACTTGGTGCTTGTCGAAAATAGCCACCGCTTTTTGAATACTATCAATCGTATTCATTCCAGTACTCATTATTATGGGTTTTCCAAAAGAGGCAATGTGTTCCAATAAAGGGTAATTATTGCATTCGCCTGAACCTATTTTATAAGCGGGCACCTCCATTTTCTGTAATCGATCCGCAGCAGCACGAGAGAAAGGAGTAGATATAAAAATCATGCCTTTACTCTCTACATACTTTTTTAGTGCAAGTTCCTCGGCTTCATCAAGCGCACAACGTTCCATTATTTCATAAATGGAGACATCCGAATTTCCAGGAATTACTTTTTTGGCAGCCCCACTCATTTCGTCTTCCACGATATGGGTTTGGTGTTTTACGAGCTCCACACCTGCTCTATGGGCGGCATCCACCATTTCTTTGGCAACCGCCAAGGATCCTTCATGATTAATACCGATTTCGGCAATAACTAATGGGGGATAATCTGGGCCTATTTTTCGTCCTGCTATTGTTATGTAACTGCTATTCATTTTCTGTATTTATTTTTTAAGAAGGACACACCCCTATGTCATTGCGAAGAATGAAGCAATCTATGTTGGGAATGTTTCATCGTTGTTATTACGTTGTTTTACTGTTTTTATTATTTATCATAAAGTAACACACCCCTAACCCCTATAACTCTTGATTATATTTAATTTTGGAATCGTTGAACCCAAAAGGGTTTCAAGAGGGGAATGTGACTCTGCAAATTACACAATTTTTAATTTTAATTATATCAGAATTCAGTAATCAGAATTTAATTATTTGCACTCCTAACTCCCCTCTTGAGTTGCTTCATTCTTCGCAATGACAGGGCTGGGGGTGTGTTTTTCCTTAACAGAAAACTTCCCCAGAACATACTCCGCATAATCTAAATCCGCTTGGATATCAATATCGACATTGGCAAAAATAGAATTTACTTCATAAGGAAAGGCACTTTCTGAAATGATTTTACCTTCTAAGATTAATTTTGCTTTGCTAATGTATAACAAGCCATTTTCAAAATATAAGGGTTCTAAATCCTGACTGCGTTGTCCAATTTCGTAATTGAAAGGGATAAATTTATTCGCTACTATTTTGCCCAACTTTTGATCGTTCCTACTGACGGTAAATAAACTATCCTGATTTTCGTTTTGATAGGTTTCAAAAGCTTCTTTCAATAATTTTTCAGGACGTAGGGGATTCGTAGCTTGTAGCAGAATTACATTTTCTACCTCATCCGCTATAGACTCTAAAACATGTTTTAGAGCAGAAACTGTTGGTTCAAAATCACCGGACAAACTTTCGGGTCTGTCTATTACTTTTGCGCCGTAGTGCAAGGCGATTTTTTTAATTGTAGCATCATCTGTCGAAACATAGATTTCATCAATAATAGTACTATTTTTCTGTGCATATAAAATACTATGAACAAACAAGGGAATTCGACACAACAGCAACAAATTCTTACTAGGCAAACGTTTGGATTTCCCACGAGCAGGAATAATGGCAATAGTTTTCATTTGTAAAATTATATCCTTGTAAAAATACTTATTTTTTTTAATTCCTAAGAATGCTCCTCCGATTTTATTACTTGGTAGATTCAACAACTAAATGCAAGTTTATTATCACGAATATATTTAGAAAAAAAAGAATAGCCTTTTTACCTAAATCAAAGAACACACCCCTAACCCCTCTATAGAGGGGAATAGATCTCTGCAATCATACAAACCATACTAGTAATTCTCTAAAACCTACGAAATTCGAGTTCTAAACTGCTCTTTATTGGCTACAGACATACTCCATAAAAAGATTTTAGTTTTGAAAAATATATTTGTTTACTATTATAAAATTTGTAGGTTTTACTGGCAATGCATGCGACGAGACAAATCGCAAAATGCTGATTAACAACAATTTAATTGCATATTAAAAAAATAATAATATACAGTCAATTTGTTAAAAACTCAAGCTGATTGTGAATAAGTTTGGCTTTTATTTTCCACAATGCGATTGTATATTTTTAAATGTCAGTTAGATACTATTAATCAGTATACTAAGACAAATAATTAATTACAAATTTAATACCATAAAAACCATGGCTATTAAGTACAAAGTTCTTCCTAGAAAGAACCCTCAGGACCTGTTGGCACCTGAAAAATTTTATGCCTCTGCCATTGCAGACGGCGATGTCGATTTGGATAGACTCGCAGAGTTGATTTCCTATCAATGTACGGTTACCGAAACCGACTGTTATGCTGTTTTGTTGGCTTTAGAACACAACATCATTGGTGAACTGGGTCAGGGTCGTATTGTCAAGCTGGGTAGGCTTGGTAATTTCCAAGTGGGGATTAGCTCTGAAGGCAAGGATACTGCCGCAGAAGTTTCGTCCACTGCCATTAGAAAGAGTCGTATTCTTTTCCGTCCCGGAAAAAGATTGCGCTCTATGTTGAGTGAAGTATCATTCAAAAAAGCCGGCTAGAACCCCGCAATCAGAGTTTCTGATTGTTGTAAGACCTCGAGTATTCCAGTGCTCGAGGTCTTTTTTTGGCCTTGTTTTTAACGAAAATTTTCGTTGTTTTGTCCTGATCAAGCCCTCTTTTCGTCCTGACGAAGCTTCTGATTGCTACTGACGAAGCAATAAGTTTGTACTGACTAACTTAAAATCATCCAAATAACCATTCTTTTTTACCGCCAACTAAAAAATATTGAACTTTAATCCAGTTATCCTCGAGAGGCACCTCAATTTCTGAATAAAAGGGTATCAAAAACAAGCTGATTTCTAAACAAATTACCCGATTTTGACCGCACAAAACCTCTCTTTTTGGCACACCAAAACAGCTTATTCATACTTTTTTGACCATAAAAAAAGCTCAAAAATACCGGCTAGAACCCCGCTTTTTTGAGCAACTTTTTATTGTAAGACCTCGAGTAATTCCAGTTACTCTTCGAATTATGCTATAAAAATATAATTTAAATTACTTTATTCCAAATTAAGTTGATAAATTTTATGGTAATATATAGTAATTTGAATCCAACTAAATTAATTTATTCCACAATAAGTTATACTACTTTTAAAAGATCGATTATACAAATTGAAAATGTGATTTTCAATTTGTGCGGTTTTTTAAACTTAATACTAATTTTTCTGGTTGCCAATAGAGTTTAGTTTCGGGAAGTCGTTGGTAGGCTTCATATTCCTTTTGGGTCAATCTATTACTATTTTTTATCAATAGAGAAATTGACCAAATCAAATCTATTAATGCCAAAACTAAAGCCTGAAATGCTTTAAAATCTCCCTTAAATACCTTTAATTTTAGTTGCATCCAAATGGAATAAGCCATTTTTCTAGGGATAATTTCAAGTGGAAAAAACAAGAAAAAAAGATACCAACCCGAACGCAAAGACCGTCGCAAGCGAAGCGTATAATCGGGATTTTGTTTTCTGGATTTTATATCCACCCTATGATGTACTAAAACTTCTGGTAGATAATGAATTTCCCAATTCTTTTTAAACAATTGATAAGATGCAAAATCCTCTTCACCATAAAAAATAAACCAAGAAGGATAGTTAGGAATATCTCGCCAAGCATACATTCTCCATACGTGTGCACAACCCACAAAACCTTGAACACGATGCGGTTTTTCATTAGAAGTAGTTTCTTTAGTCTCTTCCAATCCCCAAAAAATTCGCAAGGCAATCAAACCACAATCGGAATTATTATAAAAATATTCTTTTATGCATTCCAGTGCAATGGTACTATTCAAATGGGCATCATCATCTAATGAAACAGCAAATTCTGTAGTCGTTAAATTCAATAATCTATTTCTACTAAAAATCAAGCCTTTACTTTCGGGGTTTTGAATTAATTGAATATTAGGATATTCAATCTTTAAAAAATCTGATGTACCATCAGTAGATCCATCATCACAAATAATGCAAACTACATCCTTTCTATCCAATAAATCTTTAATTTTATTTAGGGTAAAAGCCAAATCGGTTTTGCGATTTTTTGTAGTGATAAGTATTGCGAAAGTAGATTTATACATCTCTTTTTAATTATTTATAATAAAAAAATGAAAATGTTTTTTTTATAATCATTTTCTTTAAAACGTACCATTTATCATTTATTTTTAAATTAAATAAATCTGGAGACGGACTAACTATTCCTTTATAACTATTCTTAACATCTGAAAATTTAGCATTATCTACTTGAGTATCTATCATCCAACTTTCTAGTTTATTTCCCATATGAAAAGCATAATTATTGTAAGTGGACAATCTCATTTTCCCTGCTTTATCAATAGGTATATCAACATAATTGTGTTCTGAAAGATTTCCAACCAATGTCAATGAAGGGTTTGAAGGAGTCGTTTTGAATAAAATATCTCTATCAAGTGTGAGAACTTGATGACCACTCCCAATTATTGCTTTAATTCCATTTTTCTCAATTACTGGCCAGTTT
>CANHNG010000080.1 GCA_947461915.1 Flavobacteriaceae bacterium | reverse complement strand
TTTTAACTCTTAGGGAATACCACAATTTTTTGGAATCAAACAGAATAAATCAGGCAGCTTTTTTAAGATAGGAATTGTCATTGAAAAACGAAATGGTTTTTAACTAAAAATTAATAAACGTTTGGCTTCGGTTCTTTTCAAAATAATGTACTTTTAAAACCTATGAAAAGCACCATCAAAAAAGGATTTTATTTTAAGGCCTATGAAGAGCCGTTCCAGTCTCCGTTTGATAAACTCTTTTCAATTTTCAAGGAATTAATCACCCATACTTCTGGCGATTTCGACGAAGCCATCGATTGGTTGCGGGAATTGGACAAGGAATACAAACTCACCGACGAACACTATACCATCGATGATTTTATCGAAGATTTAAAGAAAAAAGGCTACATCCGCGAGGAACTCAAAGACGACGGAACATCAGGAATCGGCATCACCGCCAAAACGGAAAGAGCCATTCGCCAGCAAGCTTTAGACAATATTTTTGGGAATCTAAAGCGAAGCGGAACCGGAAACCACAAAACAAAACACGCCGGAAATGGCGACGAACATACCGGAGAATTTCGGGAATTTCATTTTGGTGACGGATTAGAACGAATTTCTTTAACCGAAAGCTTACGCAATGCCCAAATCAATAACGGCGTGGCTGATTTTATGCTGACTGAAAATGATTTGGTGGTCGAAGAAACCCAATACAAATCTCAAATGAGCACGGTTTTGATGATCGACATCAGCCACAGTATGATTTTGTATGGAGAAGACCGAATCACACCTGCTAAGAAAGTCGCAATGGCGCTGGCTGAATTAATTACCACGCGTTATCCCAAAGACACCTTGGATATTCTGGTTTTCGGAAACGATGCCTGGACAATTGCCATCCGGGATTTGCCCTATTTAAAAGTGGGACCCTATCACACCAATACCGTGGCGGGTTTGCAATTAGCCATGGATTTATTGCGCAGAAAGCGCAACACCAACAAGCAAATTTTCATGATTACCGATGGCAAACCGAGTTGCGTCCGCGAGAAAGATGGCACCTATTACATGAATAGCAACGGTCTCGACGAATACATTGTCGATAAATGCTACAACGAAGCCCAACAGGCTCGGAAATTGCACATTCCCATCACGACTTTTATGATTGCCAAAGATCCGTATTTGCAGCAATTCGTCAATCGGTTTACCGAAGCCAACCAAGGAAAAGCTTTTTATACCGGATTGAAAGGGCTAGGCGAAATGATTTTCGAGGATTATGAAACCAATCGTAAAAAAAGAATAAAATAGTTTTCAGTCGCAGTTTGTAAGTTCGAGCGAAGTCGAGAACAGTTTCAATATTAAAAACAATTTCAATAAAATACAAGTAATGAACAGCATAACCACACTAGGCGAATTAAAAAAATCAGGATACAAAAGCAAAAGTATCAAAGACGAATTGCGTCACAATTTAAGGGAGAAAATCAAGTCGGGACATCCCACTTTCGAAGGCCTTCACGGGTTTGAGAATACCGTGATTCCGGAATTGGAACGCGCCATTTTATCGCGCCACAACATCAACTTGTTGGGACTTCGCGGTCAAGCCAAAACACGATTGGCGCGTAAAATGATCGAATTGTTGGACGAATACATTCCGTTTGTGGCGGGTTCTGAAATCAATGACGATCCGTTGCGTCCCATTTCCCGTTTTGCCAAAGACCTTATTGCCGAAAAGGGCGATGCAACTCCCATTTCCTGGTTGCACCGTAGCGAGCGTTTCTTCGAAAAACTCGCCACGCCAGACGTGACCGTTGCCGACTTGATAGGCGATGTCGATCCCATAAAAGCGGCAAATTTGAAACTGTCGTATGCCGATGACCGCGTGATTCATTTTGGGATGATACCACGGGCGAATCGTTGTATTTTTGTCATCAACGAGTTACCCGATTTGCAAGCCAGAATCCAAGTAGCCTTATTCAATATTTTGCAGGAAGGCGACATTCAAATTCGGGGCTTCAAATTGCGAATGCCGCTCGATATGCAGTTTATTTTCACTGCAAATCCGGAGGATTACACCAATCGGGGCAGTATTGTGACGCCATTGAAGGACAGAATCGGTTCCCAAATCTTGACGCATTACCCAGAAACCATCAAAATTGCCCGAACCATTACAGAGCAAGAAGCCAAATTGGATGCCACCCAAAGCGATTTGGTTTACGTGCCTTCCTTGGCTAGGGATTTACTGGAACAAATCAGTTTTGAAGCTAGAGAAAGCGAATACATTGACAATAAAAGTGGGGTGAGTGCCCGATTGAGCATCACGGCTTTTGAAAACTTATTAAGCACCGCCGAGCGTCGCGCCCTGAAATCAGGAGTTGATCAAACCACTTTGCGCTTGTCCGACTTTATGGGAATTATTCCCGCCATTACCGGAAAAGTTGAATTGGTGTACGAAGGCGAGCAGGAGGGGGCAGCCGTTGTCGCACAGCATTTAATAGGCGACGCGATTCACACCTTCTTTCCCGCGTATTTCCCGAAAATCGAAAAACTCGAAAAGCAGGGAGAAAAAACACCTTATTCCGATACTTTGGAATGGTTTTTTGCCGAAAGTGGTTTTGCATTATTAGACGATTCCTCGGATGAGGAATACAGAACCATTCTGGACAGTATTGCTCCATTGGGTGTTTTAATCAAAAAATACCAGCCACAACTCGAAAAGGAAGATGCTTATTTCATGAAAGAATTTATTCTTTGGGGATTGGTGGAATACGATAAATTGAGCAAAGATAGATTTTCGGAAGGCTATCAGTTCAAGGATTTATACGGCAGTTACATCAGTAAATTGTAAACACATAAAAGGGTTTAGAACTGTTTCTAAACCCTTTTAGGTTTTGAGTTACTTTATTTTTTCCGATTCGAGTTTCAGTTCTTCCAACTCTTTTTCTAATTGGTCGATTTCGCTTTTATAACCATCAATTTCATTTTGCAACAAACTCATTTGTTCGTTTCTTTCGCTGGCGGTTCGCAGGATCTTAAAACTTCGGGAATCATTGAGCTTGCTCTCGGCAGCTTCTAAATTGTCCCTTGCTACGGCTAGTAAATCCGGAATTTCCAGAAGCCTATCGCTTATGGCTTTTTTTTGCTCTTGTACTGCTCTTTCAGCAGCAGCTTTTTCAGCAGCAGCCACTATTATTTTTTGTTCCTCAATTTCTTTTTGTTGGAGTTCGTATTGGTAATTCTCCACTTCGGTTTTATGATTTTTAAGCTTGAGTTCTCGGCTTCTCTCGTCTTGTAAGGTGTTGAATACAATTGTTCCAGCTGCCAAAGCCAAGAGTCCTAAAACAACAAAAAAGGTATTTTTAGACAAACCCAAAATTTCTTGTTTCTTCTTTTTTTTCTCCGCTTTTGGTTTAGGGGGAACTGTCGAAAAGGATTGTAAAGGGGGCGGAATTGCCACGAAAACACTTGTCAACTCGGGAATCTCTTCGGCATTTTTCCAGTGCTCCATTCCTTCAAACCATACGGGAGTGGTTTTGCTTATTTTTCGGACTTTCAATTCTTCAAAATCAAATGGTCCACTGCTTTCCGTGCCGTTGTGTAGAAAGTATTTTTTCATAAATGGGTAATTCAAGCTTCTTTATCGAGGTTTTAAAAATTAAGCCATAAATATATAATTATAATTTAATATTTTTTGAAAAAAATAGGGTGTCAACATAAATTTTCAAACTACTTTCCGATGCAATATTTGAAGGTATTATTATTTACTGGGGTTTACAAGGGTTGGGCAACAAATAGCCATCAAATAATCGAAAACAATCATAAAAACAGGGCAATAATAAGCAATTTGTATTAGAATTTACTCACTAAAGAATAAAGTCCTTTTGATGCTGTTTTAGCTTGTAAATTCCATTCTTGATACAAAGGTAACATTTTACAGAATACGTCGTTATATGGTTTTGCATATCCTTCCTTAATCATTATTTCATTTAAGACTCTCCCGTCATTAAGAATTAGATAACCAAGAAATCTGCCATATTTGTCAACTAAATTATTTTCTTCTTGTACTAAAGTGCAAACATCACCCAAATTAACCTGATCCTTTAAAAAGTTTAATGATAGATATCCCAGTTTGATTAATAGTGCAGCTGGCATTTGAAGTTCCCTTTCGTCTTTTTTAATCTTGTTGCAATAATTCATTTCCGGTGTATCAATCCCATATAGTCTTATTTCAAATTCTCTTTTTGTTAGAAAATCCTCAGCAATAATCCCATCCCCATCAACGTATTTTTTAATTCTCAGAAGGATATTTCTTGTCATAGTTTCCATAGCGTTAAAATGCTTTAAATAGCGTTATTTATATACTTGATTGTTAATATAGTACAATGTAAATTTATAATTAATTATTAACAACACAACTAAATATAAAAATTATGGCTAGACAGAAAGGGCATATTAAATATGTCGGAACATTAGGAGAAGTGCGACACTTCAAAATTAAAGGTAATGAAGGTTACTTTGCTGGATTAAAAGGAGGACCTTCTGCAGAACAAGTAAAAACCGCACCTGGATTTATTCGTACTCGTGAGAATATGAGTGAGTTTACAGCTTGTGCCAATGCTGGGAAATCTGTTAGAATTGGATTATCATCATTGATGAAACAAATGTCAGATAGTCAATTGACTGGGCGACTTACAGCAATAATGAAAAAAATTAATATTGAAGATGGTTCAGAAGCCAGAGGGCAAAGAGCTGTTTTAGTATCACAACAACCACAATATTTGAAAGGTTTGGATTTTAATCGTAACATTTCATTTAATGGTGTTTTTAATGCGCCATCAACATTAACTGGTACAGTTGATAGAAACGAAAGTACATTTAGCATTCCAGAATTCAATCCTATTTCTAATATGAACATTCCTTCAGGAGCAACACATTTTAGAATTATAAATGCTATATCTGTTATTTCAGATACTGTTTTCAATCCAACCACTGGATCTTATGAGCCAGCAGAACCAACTTTAAACGAAGTATCAAATATTGCTTATTCGGATTATACTCCAGTAAATGCAGTAACCCCTTTGATTGAAGTAACAGCTTCTTTGCCTGGTGCACCAACAATACCAGCCAATGTTGCGGTTTTGGGAAGTATTGGAATAGAATTTTATCAAGAGGTAAGTGGTAATTATTACATATTCAATGCTGGTAATGCATTAAAAATCCAAGAGATTTACTAAAAACACCATCAGTTTGCAAGTCTGCAAAGTTTGCAATATTGCAAAGTAAACCCTTTTGAAAGAGAGGGTTTACTCTTTTGCACTCAATTGTCTATAAAGTAGGCTCATATATGGGTTATAGTGCTTTTAAGTAGGGAATAAGTATGGAAGACAATAAATCAAGTAGAAACCAATGGAAAATAAAATAATCAGAGTTGCACAGGGAAAACGAAGTACATTAAGTCAGTTGTATATCAATGGTATTTTTCAATGTTATTTGTTAGAGGATAGAATTAGGGAAGTTAAAATTGCTTCTCAAACTGCTATTCCTACTGGTGTTTTTGAATTAAAATTGAATACTAACGGAGCTAAAAATGTTGATTACAAAAAAACATTTGGGAAACTGCACGAGGGAATGATTGAAATCTCAGGTTTACCGAATTTCAGTTTTGTTTATATCCACACAGGAAACACGATAAAAGAAACTGCTGGCTGTCCTCTTTGCGGTTTTGGTTTTCAGATTGTGGATGATGATTTTCAAGTATCGCAAAGTATCGCGGCTTACAAAATGATTTATCCCAAGTTGGTTGCATTGGCAAAGGATCCTTCCAACAAATTTGTTATTGAGAATAATTTTCAATTTTAAAAAACAAATCCAATGGAAAATATCAATGCCATAGCAGCTCTTTTTGGAACATTAATCACCTTATTACTCTCGGTTGTAGCCTATTTTATCAAGCAATTACACACTGATTTTAAGAGTATGGAGAAAGATTTGATTGAAGTAAAAACAATGGCTTTAATCATCAAAACTGAGTTTAAAAGTGGCAACGATTTGTTGAACCAGAAAGTAGAATATATCGAAAAAAGAGTACACCATTTAGAATTAACAATTTATAAAAATCAAGATTATGAAAAATAGAAAAATGAATTTAGCAGAAAGAGTTTTGGCACCAACCCCGAAATGGTTTAAAGTTCTTCGGACAGTTGGGATTGCTTTGGCATCCGTTGGAGGAATTATCATTGCTTCTCCAGTAGCTTTGCCTGTTGGATTGGTTTCGGCAGCAGGATATTTAATTCTGGGAGGGAGTATCATTTCGGTAGTTTCACAGACTGGAGTAACTTCAGAGGAATAGGTAGTTGCAAAAAAGTAAAATGTTCAAAATCGGTTGAAATGCTCCATATTGGGGCATTTTTTTTTGGGGATGGTTTGGTTTTACAGAAATGGTATTGGTTAAGCCTATTGCATAAAATTTTTGAAAAGAAAAAAAGGAAAAAAAGAAAGTCGTCGTATCAGTGGAGGTTTCAAAAGAAGTCCAGTTTTTTTGAAAAAATACTACCCGAACCAGATATGGGATTTTGATTGCAGAAATATAATTGAGGGTGGAGATTTTTTCAAAAACCCGTAGGGCTTGAACTTGACTTTTTGAAACCGGAACTTACCTTTACTTTCTTTTTATTATTTTTTTTTCGGGAGCATAATAGTTCTTATGAAAACGTTTTAAACACCCCCAAGCACCGCAAGGAATGGAGCTAAAATGTAGCGATAGCGGAATTATAGCGGAATGTATGAGGAGCGCAGTTGGCGGTGTTGCGGCAATCGAACAGCCACGCTAGACCGAGAACAGAACGTAGCCTTTGCGAAGTGGAGAGAAGGGATAGAAGCGTGAAACGGCGGGGAAAATATATAAGTCAGCCTTTGGCGTTCCTTGATTTAGGGCAAAGTGAAGTTTTTACTGAACGGAGCCAACCCTGATGGCTGGGCGAAGAGCGCCACCGCTGAAAATATAAAGGGCGGCAGACACAATACTGCTGGAATGTAGTGTAGCGTAGTTTACGGAGCGAAACGGAATGAAGCGGTATTGTGGATGCAGTAGCCCTGACGAACGAAGGGAAGAGAACGGTGAAGTTGAGGAACGAACAGCAGAAAAAATAGAGTTGCTTTTTTTTAAGCTGCTCTATTTTTTTGTGCTGTGAAGTGTCTGTGGAACGGAAGGAGGCACGACTGACTGGAACAGCCGAACGAAACTAAGTGAACGACCGAAGAGAGACCGCTTGATGGCACTTTTTTTTTATTGAAAATGTTGTTTATTACCTCAACTATACTTGCTTATTAATTATTTTAGTTTGGTATCGGGAATATCCGGCACAATTACCAAAATGTAAGTGATTTTTTTTAATGTTTGAACGTTTTACAAACTGCTGTTTGCCGTTCGGTTTTATTTTTAATTAATTCGAGTTAATAACTCAACGT
>CANHNG010000079.1 GCA_947461915.1 Flavobacteriaceae bacterium | reverse complement strand
TCACTTTTTTGAAATGTCTCTAAAACGCCTCGGGCACCCGCATCAATCACACCAATGACCTTAATATCTAATTTGGCTTTTTCAATAAATTCTTCTATATATTCTTTTCCGTATGCTGTTGCAGTATTGCAGGCAATTACAATCACTTTAACTGGTTTTTTATCGGTGTTTGCTTTTAAATCATCGGCAGTAGAATAATATTTATTGCTTAATAAAAATTGCGCATCTTTAATGATATGTTCTTTTAATAAATCGACTTTATTTACTTCTGAATAATTTCCATAGGGCATGTTTGCTTGGTCACCAAAATAAACGAAAGACTCTTTTTCAAAATCAGGTGCACCGTCAGAGCCATTGTTATGTGTTTTATTGTTGTTTTTATCATAATTTACAATGGCGTCCAAAACCGTTAATCCGCCAATACCGGAGTCAAAAACACCAATTGGCATGCTTTTGTCTTTATAATTATAATCATTAAAATTAGTATAGTAGAAACTATCCTTTTTATTTAAAATGGCAGAAACAATATTCTCTTTTTGATCAGAAACTAATGCAGTAGGTTTATTTATATCATTGGATTTGCATCCAAAAACAAAAACTATCGACAATGCCCCTAACATAGGATTTATTCTCCTATTAAATAAATAGTTAAACCATTGAAAATTTAGCATTTTGTTGTTCTTAATAATTAAAAAAATATTTTACAAAAAATAATAATTACCTCTTTTGGATTGGGTAAGGACTAATTAATCAGCAATTTTATTTTTTTTGTTTCCAAACCATCCAAACTGGATATAGAAACGAAATATACTCCTTTGGCTAGGTTATTTTTTATCTCTATTTCATTATCATTGCTTACATTCCCTCTAGCTATTTCTTGTCCGAGATTATTAATAATTCGGTAGTTTAAGTTATTCCCCTTTAATCCCTGTAAAAAAAGTTGACTGCCCGATTTTAAGGGATTGGGATAAATTATAAGTTCTGAATCAGTATGACTTTCAATTCCTAAAGTGGCACAACCGCCCATAACTACATTGGTATGGGTAGTAAGGAATTCTATTACTACCTTTGTAAATTTTTCAGCGAAATTAGTTCTGTTAGTAGTAGTACTTCTTACATTAGAATTCAATTCCATTTGAAATCCATTATTCAAAATAGCTGGATCAAAACAAGTATGGGTTTCAGTGGTATACCCTCCACTAAAATAACTTTCTCCCGATAATGGGTAGGGGTCTTGCTGACTAGGAACCGCCGGGAATCCAGCAATTGTTAGTAATGTTCCCATAGATTTGGGTCCTCGTAACAATTCGTCGTGGGTGTAATTATTACTATTGTTCAAAGCTAAATTTTTTATAGAACTTTGATTTATATATGTCGAAGAATTTAGTTTCGTATCATCGTATTTAAGTTGAGTACTACTCAATAAGTAGCCCAATTCTATTCGTTGAATATCATGACCGTGACCATGTAAATCTACTAAAAGGGTTTTATTATCATACTGCGAATTAGCTGTGTTTAGAGCCGTTGTGACAAAATTATGGTACTCATTCCAAGCTTTTTCTGCTTTAAGATCACCACAAGCACCCTCAGCTAAAGTCCTATTGCAATCTAATTTAGAGCGACCTAAATTGCAAATAATAATATGAGGATAACAGCCCGTAGCTGCAAAAAGTGCAGCAGAAATTTTTTCAGCAGTATCAATAGTATTGGCATCCGTAACTGTTACAGGGGCATTACACGTTCTATCGGGAATTGAAGTTGGAAATCTATAGCCTCCGTGTGGAACCGATATAACAATAGGTAGGGTTCCCACTTGATACTCAACGTAAGAATTAGTTCCAGAGACTATTGTTTGCGAAAAACAATTTGTTTGCGAAATAAATAAATATAATAGTATTAAAAGTATTCTTTTCATTTCTAATATAGAGATAGAGTTTAAATTTATAATAATAAATTTAGCGAATAATTTATAAGAATTTTTATTGACTAAGGTTTACAACTACCGAAAACTAAACCGATATGAGTTTTAATATATTCTAATAGTACATCTTTAAATTTTTCAGCGAAATTGGTTCTGTTCGTATTGCTGCTTCTTACATCATAATTCAATTCCATTTGGAACCCATTTGTTGTACTGTTTGCATTATAACAAGTATGATTTTCAGTGGTGTACCCTCCGCTGAAATAAGGTTCTGTCGCTAAAGGGTAGGGATCTTGCTGACTAGGTACTGCTGGGAATCCAGCAGTTGTAAGTAATGTGCCTATAGATTTAGGCCCACGCAACAATTCTGTATGAGTGTAATTATAAATATTGTTCAAAGCTAAATTCTTGATTGAACTTTGATTGATATATGCCGTAGTATTTAGAGTTGCATCAGTGTATTTAAGTTGAGCACTACTCAATAAGTAGCCCAATTCTATTCGTTGAATATCATGACCGTGACCATGTAAATCTACTAAAAGGATTTTATTATTATACTTCAAATTAGCTGCATTTTGTGCCGTTGTGATAAAATTATGGTATTCGTTCCAAGCTGTTTCTGCTCGGGAATTACCACAAGCGCCCTCAGCTAAAGTTCTATTGCAATCTAATTTAGAGCGATTTAAATTACATATAATAATATGAGGATAAAAACCCGTAGCTGAAAAAAGTGCCGCAGAAATTTTTTCGGCAGTTTCAATAGTGTAGGCATCTGTAACTGTTACAGGATCATTACACGTTCTATCAGGGATTAATGACGGAGTTAAAAAGCCCCCGTGTGGAACCGTTATTACAATAGGTAGGGTTCCCACTCGATATTCAACGTATGAATTAGTGCCGTATACCTTTGTTTGAGAAAAACAATTACTTTGTAAGGCCAATAAATATAACGATAATAATAGAATTTTTTTCATTGTTAAGATAGATTTAAGGTTTGAATTATAAGGTTTTGTTTAACTAATTATTTTTAAATTGAGCATGTTTTATAAAGCTAGATTTGACTTCGTTTTTTAAATCAATAACTACTGTTTTTTTAAAACTTTCCCCGGTCGGAATGAATTGTAAATGCCATTATCAACAACGGTTACTCCATTAATGATGCTGTATTTTAATCCTTCGGCATATTGAAACGCATCAATATAATCTGCTTTGTCTTTGAAAGTATTGGGGTCAAAAATGATAATATCTGCAAAATAACCCTCTTTTATTTTCCCTCGCTTTGGTATTTTAAATATCGCTGCTGTTTCAGAGGTACTCCCATTAATAAACTTTGCAACCGAAATTATATGGTCATTCGTAACATATTTATTATATTTCTTAGGAAACGAGCCGTATTTTCTTGGATGACCTTCATTGCCATCAGAGCCGGTTACTACCCAAGATTGCTTCATGAAATTTTGAATATCCTTTTCATTCATATTAAATGATGCGACTCTTGCAAATCCCTTTTCTAATATTTTAAAAACGGCTTCTTCAGCAGATACATTTAATATCGAAGCAATTTCTGCTACATTTTTACCATTAAAGGACTCTTCTTGTGCTTTTACAATAAGTAACTTGTCTGGACCTCCTCTGCGTGTAATGTTTTCTTTAGTTTCACCAAGTATTTTAAACTTTAGTACTGGGTTTTTATACTTTAAAAATAGCGAATCATTTCCGCCACTTTCGGCCCATCTAGGAACAACTGCTGCTTTAAGCCCGGTGGCAGAGGCGTCATAAGGATATTGATTCGCGGTAACGTCTATTCCTTCTGCTCGACTTTTTTCTATCAGTTCTATAATGGCCGTACTCTCATTCCAGACGTCAATCCCTAAACATTTTATATGTGATATATGAATGGGTAATTTTGCTTTTCTACCAATTTCTATCGCCTCTTGAATTGAAGGAATTAAGCCAATGGAATAGGAACTTTCGTCTCGTAAATGAGTGTCATAAATACCCCTTTTTTTGGCAACAACCTTTGCTAAGTCTATTACTTCTTGTGTGTCTGCATAACTTCCTGGCGAATAAAATAAGCCTGTCGATAAACCAAAAACCCCTGCGTTTAACTCTTTTTGAAGCAAATTCTTCATTGTTTTTATTTGCTCTGGAGTTGCTTTTATTTTGCTGTCCCCGATTACTTCTTGCCTCAATGTTCCGTGTCCTGCAAGTAAAACCACGTTTGTTCCCAAACCATTGTTTTCAAAAATTGCTTTATATTTTTGAGTAGGAAAATAACTTTCTCCGTCATTTCCCACTACAACAGTAGTAATTCCCTGCATTAAAAAAGGCAAGTTGTGAGAGGTTTTGGCATTAACCAAGTCCTTGTCAGCGTGCGTATGTGGATCTATAAATCCGGGACAAACAAGCAGACCATTGGCATCAATTATTTTATCCGTTTTTAATCTAACCAACTTTTCATTTCCTATAAAAATAATTCTATCCCCTTTTATGGCTATCGTCACTTTTTCAGAAACCGTATCACAACCAGTATATACCATTCCGTTTGTAATGGTTAAATCTGCTACGACCTTTCTCTTTGAAGTGCACGAAAACAATACGAATAAAAGTATCACAAGAAATAACGTATGGTTTTTCATAATTATTTATTTTTCAATTTAAATAAAAAGGTGTCAAGATTTCTTAAACAACCTTTATATCCTTATGAAATTAATTTTTATTCATTTAATTCTGTTGGAGAATAAATGGTTAGTCCTTTTGGCGCATTTGAATTGGAGTTAATTTCATCTTGCGAAATAATAAATCGCTCTGGATGTTGAGTGGCTGTTGCATTGTTCAAAGGAATAGGAACGGCAATATCCGGCTCGGATTTTCGCAGTCTTCTTGCATCGTTCCAAGGCATGAAGGTGCCAAATCCAGTTACATACCGCTCTTCAATGATTTCTCTTAAAAGGGCTCTCACCGGAGAAAGTTTACTATCTAGATTTTCCATTCCAGCGCCAGCAAAATCAGCCGCAACATAAGCGGTATATAGTTTTGTGTTTTCAATAGGCAAAACTTCCTCTGTCTCAGTAAGGCTTGTAGTGGTTCTTTTATCGAATGAATCCGTAGATGCTAAGAAAACACGAACTTTGTTTAGCTGAAGTAAACCTTCATCAAACGAAACCGTTCTGGCTCCTGCTTCCGCTAATATCAATAAATTTTCTTGATAGGTCACTAAATCCATGGGTTTAGTTTCTCCATTGATAATTGTCTTAGTTGAAGTTCCTGATATTACACCAGCATTAAGGTGATTTCTTCTTGCCGACTCATTTGTTTTGGCATTTCTTCTAGAAATAGTAGGAAAATTAGCTTGGGTATCTAATAACTTTCTACAAAAAGTATTAGTTACTGATAAAAAACCAATTCTAGTTCCTACCATAAAGCGATGCAATAAATTTTCTGTTCCTGTATCCGCAGATGCTGTTGTTCCCACTTTTATTGGCGGCGTAAATTTCATGCTTTCTGCATTAACCGAAATTCCTTTTAAAGCAGCGGAACGTGCTTCTGCATATTCTCTAGTTTGTAAATAATAGCGGGCTTTTAAGGTGTTAGCGGTTTTTAACCATTTGTCTATATCCCCTGCAAAAAATATGTCCTGAGCAAGTGGAAGTTTTTCCTGAAGAACAGATAATTTATTTTTTAATTTAGTAAGCCGATCTATTGCCGTATCTAATTTTTTTTGCAAAGCTTTATAAATATCGGATTGTTTGTCAAATGCCGGATCGCTAATATCAGGGTTTACCGCCTCATAATAGGGAATGTCTCCCCATATTGAGGTAGCAGTTCCCACGGCGTGTGCCTCCAGCACTTCGCAGATACCGGTAATTAATTGCCCTTGGTCATCCATTCCATTTATGGCGTAATATTTATTGATTTCACTGAATTGTTTTAGCATGCCATTGTACAAATAAGTCCAAGCACTATCCGATTCTGATGATGAAATATCATAGTTATATAGTCCAAGATATAATGCAATTTCGCCTCTATACTGACCCGTCCACATCCCTGCAATTCTTTGCAGATGGCTATTATTTATAGCTATATCGGCCAACATTGTTCCTCTTAACAATAGCGAAGGATGGGCAGCTTCATCCGTGTTTACATTATTGTAATTATAATTCAAGTCTTCAAATGAACTATCGCATGAAAGCACTAAAAATAGTATTACTATTCCAGAAATTAATTTAGTTTTCATAATTCTTAATATTTAATTTGTAAGGTGTATAAGAAAGTTTTTGATGCCGGATTTGTAAAATAGTCGATTCCAAAACCATTACCAACACCCGTTTGATTGGTTTGCGGGTCAATTCCTAAAATGTCAGTCCAAATGGCTAAATTTCTTCCTGTCAGTGTAAATGTTAATGAGGCTAATTTTGTTTTCTTTTTAAATTCTTTAGAATTTAAGGTGTACCCAAAAGTTAACTCGCTTAATCGCGTCCAAGAAGCATTATGATTTACTGCAAATTCATTAATAACGGAACCACCAAAACCACCACCGATAGTTGTATAATAAGCTTCATTCAATAAAACAGGCCCTCCACCAAAATCTTTAATGTTTCCACGAACGGGAACACCCGCAGGATAACTTACGCCATTCCTATCTTTAATTGTTGTTGATGGGGTCACTTCATTCCCGACTTCTGCGGAAGTACCAAAGTTACCTAAAATAAAGCGGGTGCGCTCCGCAAAATCGCCTCCTTGAGAGGTTTCAAACATTATATTTGCAAAAAACCCTTTATAATCCGCTTTAAAGCCAAAACCACCTCGCCAATCTGGATTTGGATCCCCTATTACCCCTTGTTCAATGTCTAATTGAGGAAATCCATTTTTATCTAAATCAAAGGTTCCGTCAGCTTTTCGTAATGCCCGGGTTCCCCATAGCGTTCCTAACTGGTGCCCCACTACTGCTCTAGAACTAATGGCCTCAGAGGTCAATTCAAGGGAAGTTGCCCCTTTAACATCAGTCACTTCGTTTTTATTGTTATTGAAATTTCCATAAATTGAAGCATTAAGTCCTTTTTTTGATTTAAACAGTTGCAAATCAAAATCAAACTCTAGGCCTTTATTTTTTAAAGAACCCCCATTTCCATAGATGGAATTAACGCCTGTACTTGGGGTTATTGGAATGTCTAGCAAAACATTGACAATCGTATTATAATAATAAGTGCCTCCTAGAACCAATCGGTTTTTGAAAAATTTCAAATCGGCCCCTAATTCATATTCTGTTTTAATTTCAGGTTTTAAATCTCTATTCCCCAATTCACTGTCATAACTATATCCACCTCCAAAAAGGAATAAACTTAGAGGGTCATCGTAATCCTCATAAACAGGAGTTTGGTAATTTGTTTGGAATTTGTGCGGGTTGGGTTTTACTCCCACTTGACCAACACCCGTTCTAATTTTACCAGAACTTAGAATTTTGCTATTTTGAAAAATTTTCAAATCAGAAAAAACCCAAGACATATCAACTGATGGATATATAAAAGACCCCAACATACT
>CANHNG010000078.1 GCA_947461915.1 Flavobacteriaceae bacterium | reverse complement strand
TGTTGGTATTTTTGTGGAATTCTAAAAGCAGAAAAAATAATGGCGATGACAAATATATTATCAACACTCAATGATAATTCGATTAAGTATCCCGTAATGTATTTTATGGAGGCTGCCACCGGCTTGAGCATATCAGGATTTGAAATATAATCATTGCTATACAGCCAATATATTATTCCCGAAAATAGAAAGGAAAGTGTTACCCAAATGGCTGTCCATTTACTGGCTTCCTTAGTGCTAATCAGATGTGGTGTTTTATTAAAAACCCCTAAATCGAGAGCAAGAAATAATAAAATAGCGGCTAAAAAGGAGATCCAAACAATCATTTTATTCAATTAAAAATTAAAAATCACGAATTAAAAAGTAATTAGATTCAAAGATACTTTGTTAGTGTTGATATAAAAATTTAAAGCATAAAAAAAGTGCTTTCATTTACGAAAGCACTTTTTAGCTTTATTGGCTAGGAATTATAACGCTGATTTAACAGTTTTGATAATTCTTGCTGCGATTTTATAAGGATCACCATTTGAAGCTGGTCTTCTGTCTTCCAACCATCCTTTGTATCCTTTTTGAACAGCTATTAATGGAATACGAATAGAACATCCTCTGTCAGAAACTCCCCAAGAGAAATCATGAATAGAAGCTGTTTCGTGTTTACCTGTCAAACGTTGATCATTATAAGCTCCATAAACCTCAATGTGTTCAGCAGTCACTGGACGGAAAGCCTCACATATTTTAGCATAAGTTTCTTTGTTTCCAGCAGTTCTCAACGCAGTATTAGAGAAGTTAGCGTGCATTCCTGAACCATTCCAATCCGTATCACCAAGTGGTTTAGGGTGGTACTCAATATACATACCTTTATCTTCGGTTAATCTTTCTAATAAATATCTAGCAACCCAAATTTCATCACCTGCTTTTTTAGCTCCTTTTGCAAACAATTGAAATTCCCATTGTCCACAAGCAACTTCTTGGTTGATACCTTCAAAGTTTAATCCAGCTTCGATACATAAATCTGCATGCTCTTCAACTAATGAACGACCAAAAGTGTTTTGTCCTCCTACTGCACAGTAATATTGACCTTGAGATCCGTGTGCTGGAAAACCTATAGGTAATTTAGTTTCAGAATCCATGATAAAATATTCTTGCTCAAAACCAAACCAAAAATCATCATCAGAATCATCAATAGTAGCTCTACCGTTTGTTGAGTGTGGAGTCATATCCGCATTCATAACTTCAGACATTACTAAGTATCCATTAACACGTGCTGGATCTGGATAAATAGCTACCGGAATTAACCAACAGTCTGACGAACCACCTTCTGCTTGTCTTGTAGAAGAACCGTCAAAAGACCAGTTTCCTATTTCTGCTAATGTTCCTTTGAAGTCTTCATGCTCTTCAACTTTAGTTTTACTTCTAAGACTTTGAGTTGGTTCGTATCCATCTAACCAAATGTACTCTAATTTTATTTTTGCCATAACTTAACTATTTATTATTATTGAATTAAAAAATATTGGCAAATATAATTTAAAAGAACGTATGTGAAAAATAATGGGGTCAAAATAACATTTGGTTATGATATTTTTGTGAATACCCTATTTTCGTATGGGTTAAATTTTAAATACGATATTTTTTTTACACTATAAATAATAATTATCTTTGGTGAAAAACAATTTAAGTATGTCAACTTTAAGATTTCAAGCTTTGAAAGAAGCATCAACGAGAAAAACAATTCAATTTGAGGAAACTGACAGAAAGTCAATTCTTTTTGGTTTAAATGTTTTTAATCAAAAGGCGATGAAGCAATATTTGACTTCAGACGCATTAAAAGGAGTGCAGGGGGCTATACAATACGGCACCAAAATAGACAGAAAATTAGCCGATTATATCGCTATGGGTATGAAAGAGTGGGCTTTGTCAAAAGGAGTAACCCATTACACACACTGGTTTCAACCCTTGACAGGAAGTACTGCCGAAAAACACGATGCCTTCTTTGAAACCTCTTATGATGGGAGTGATCCAGTGGAAAAATTCGGTGGTGGACAGTTAGTGCAGCAAGAACCAGATGCTTCCAGTTTTCCCAATGGAGGAATCAGAAACACATTCGAAGCAAGAGGATATACTGCTTGGGATCCAACTTCGCCAGCATTTATATATGGAACCACTTTATGTATTCCAACCGTTTTTATTTCCTACACTGGAGAAGCTTTGGATAATAAAATACCATTGCTAAGGGCTTTATCCGCTATAGACGAAGCCGCTACCGATGTATGTAAATATTTTGACAAAAATGTAAAAAAGGTAACTGCCACCCTTGGATGGGAGCAAGAATATTTCTTGATTGATAGTGCATTAGCTAACTCTCGTCCCGATATTGTAATGACCGGAAGAACCTTGTTGGGGCATACTTCCGCAAAAGGACAACAACTCGACGACCATTATTTTGGTTCTATTCCAAGTCGGGCCTTGACGTACATGAGAGATTTAGAGCAAGAATGTATGTTACTCGGAATACCGGTAAAAACCCGTCATAACGAAGTGGCACCCAATCAATTTGAATTGGCACCTATTTTCGAAGAAACAAATCTGGCCGTAGACCACAATTGTTTGTTGATGGACGTCATGCAAAAAGTGGCAGAACGTCATGATTTAAAAGTGTTATTGCACGAAAAACCATTCAAGGGGGTTAACGGTTCCGGAAAACACAACAACTGGTCATTGGCAACGGATACGGGTGTAAACTTGTTAAGTCCAAGTAAAACGCCCATGAGTAATTTACAGTTTTTGGCTTTCTTCATTAACACCATCAAAGCAGTAAACGATTATGAAACCTTATTGAGAGCAGCGATTGCAACGGCTAGTAACGACCATAGACTAGGTGCCAATGAGGCGCCTCCGGCAATTATCTCCGTGTTTATTGGGGAGCAATTGACCAAAGTTTTGGCAGAACTCGAAGGTGTGACCACTGGCAAATTATCCCCAGAAGAAAAAACCGATTTAAAACTGAATGTGGTGGGAAAAATTCCAGACGTACTTTTGGATAATACGGACCGAAATAGAACGTCTCCTTTTGCCTTTACTGGAAATAAATTTGAGTTCAGAGCGGTGGGTTCTTCTGCGAATTGTTCGAATGCAATGACGACTTTGAATACCATCGTGGCCAAACAATTGAAAGATTTCAAAATTGAAGTGGATGCTTTGATTGAGAAAAAAGGATTGAAAAAGGACGAAGCTATTTTTAACGTGTTAAGAGAATACATCAAAGTTTCTAAAAAAATCCTTTTTGAAGGAGATGGTTATAGTGAAGCATGGGAAATTGAAGCGGCTAAAAGAGGCTTGAGTAATTTCAAAACGACTCCAGAAGCCCTGAAAGCAAGAGCTTCAAAACAGGCGTTGAGCTTGTTTTCTGAAATGGGAATTATGAACCATGTGGAAGTGGAAGCGCGTTATGAAATTGAATTGGAAGAATATACCAAAAAAATCCAAATCGAAGGCAGAGTTTTAGGAGATCTTTCTCAAAATCATGTTATCCCAACGGCAATAAGCTATCAAAACACCTTGATTGAAAACGTAAAAGGATTGAAAGAAATTTTTGGAGAGGAATTCAAAACATTGGCAAAAGAACAAATTGCACTCATAAGAGAAATTTCGGGTCATATAGAAGGAATTAATTCCAAAGTCGAGGCGATGAGAAACGAACGAAAAAAAGCAAATAACTTAACCGATGCACATGAAATGGCCGAAGCCTATTGCAACAAGGTAAAGCCTTATTTCGACGAGATAAGAAATCACTGTGATAAACTAGAATTGCTTGTGGACGACGAAAGTTGGACATTGACAAAATACAGAGAATTGCTGCTTACTAAATAAGAACAATACCTGTTTTTTGCAGGAATGCCTATCCGTTTTGGATAGGCATTTTTTGTGATAACTTTTCAAAACACTTGCGGAAACTGAATAAGCAAACACCAAAAAAAATATTTATATTTGCGCCATCCTCCTTCGGCGGAAAAGCAACAAAACTACACAAAGATATAATGAGTTCAGAATCAAGCAAACGTTACGCACAAAGAGGAGTTTCAGCATCCAAAGAAGATGTGCACAACGCCATAAAGAATATTGACAAAGGATTGTTTCCTCAAGCTTTCTGCAAAATTGTCCCTGATTATTTAACCAATGACAAGGATTATTGCCTGATTATGCATGCCGATGGTGCAGGAACTAAATCCTCTTTGGCCTATATGTATTGGAAAGAAACGGGCGATATTTCGGTTTGGAAAGGCATTGCGCAAGATGCTTTGATTATGAATATCGACGATTTATTGTGCGTGGGTGCAACTGATAACATTCTGCTTTCTTCCACTATTGGACGAAATAAAAACCTCATTCCTGCTGAAGTGATTTCGGCCATTATCAACGGAACCGAAGAATTGATTAAAGAACTCGATTCTTTTGGCGTTAGCATTCATTCTACCGGAGGCGAAACTGCCGATGTGGGCGATATTGTTCGCACCATCATTGTTGATTCAACCGTTACGGCTAGAATGAAACGCTCTAAAGTCATTGATAATGCCAATATAAAAGCAGGCGACGTGATTGTGGGATTGGCTTCTTTTGGCCAAGCCAGTTATGAAAAAAACTATAATGGAGGCATGGGAAGCAACGGATTAACCTCGGCGCGTCACGATGTTTTTGGGAAATATTTAGCAACCAAATATCCAGAAAGTTACGATGTTGCCGTTCCCGAAGAATTGATTTATTCCGGTCAGGTAAAACTGACCGATGCGGTCGAAAATTCGCCAATTGATGCCGGACAATTGGTGCTCTCGCCAACACGAACGTATGCGCCTATTATTAAGAAAATATTGGATAAATACGACTCTTCAACTATTCACGGCATGGTACATTGCAGTGGAGGAGCACAAACCAAGATCTTACATTTCGTAAATAATTTACATATTATAAAAGACAATTTATTCCCAGTTCCACCATTGTTTCAATTAATTCAAGAGCAATCCAAAACCGATTGGAAAGAAATGTACCAAGTGTTCAACTGCGGTCACCGTATGGAAATTTACGTTCCCGAGGTTATTGCCCATGACATTATTGCCATTTCAAAATCATTCAACGTCGATGCCCAAATCGTAGGTAGAGTAGAAGCTGCCGATGCCAAAAAACTCACCATCATCAGCGAATACGGAACTTTCGAATATTAGAAAACTTTAATTGATTGCTAATTTTTCAATCTTTTAATCTTTCAATCTTTCAATCTTTCAATTTTTTTAAATGTACGAATTACTTTTTTGGAACTATCAGGACGGAATTTATCTCAACCACCATTTGGTTTACGAAGCTTTGGCTGAAGGACAAGAAGTCGAAGGTCTTGAAACGCTCCCGGTTCAAGTTATTCTAAATCGTATTAATTCGGTGTTTTCAAGCTGGGAAAAAGTAGATGACAACAGTTGGAAGAACACCAAAGGGAAAGGGGCTTTTCACATCAAAACAACGTCTCAAAGCATACAAATTGACTGCTACGGAACCGAAGGTAAAACCATGAATCTCCTTGCAGATACTATGGAAGAATTCAAATGTCCACTATATGACCCACAAATTCCTGTGCGTTACGACGAAATGAACGAATAAATTATTTCCTTTTTCTAACTTTTTTAAATTTATATTTTTCTCCAATTTATGGGCGCATTTGTTATCAGTAAACGATTTGATGATCGGTATAAATTTGTATTCACCTCTAGAAAAGGCAAAACTATTTTTACAAGTCCCTCTTTTGAACTCAAGATGGAATGTGAAGAAATTATCGAAGAAATAAAGTCAAACCTAGAAAAATATTCCTACTTGAAAGCTAGGGCGGCCAACGGGAAATATTTTTTTAAAATGATGCTCGAAGAAATCGTAATCGCCACCAGCCGAAAATATACCACGCCATTGCTTCTTCAAAAAGGAATCGACGAAATTAGTCGCACTGCCGCAAAATCCGATGTTTTGGATTTTTCAATGAATGAATTTGTTTTCCCGGATTAGGTTTCTCCTAAAGAAGTTTTTGAAAAGCATAGTATTCAAAAATAAGGAAGAGTAGTCCTAAATACTTTTTTAACACCAAGCCGCTGTTATGAAAAGTGTTATTGATTAATGCTGTTAACTACCCTCACAGGAATAATTTCAATTTTCATATACGGGTAGTATGGCAAAGTTGAAAGTTTTGAATGTACATCCTCAGAATCAGTCGCCATCATTATTATAAAAATCCCAGACATATCAAGTTTAATAAAGGTATCTACAATAGTCCCATTTTGTTCCAACTCTTTTACAAGCTCCTGTTCTCTTGGGAGTAGTTTCATTCTTGTTTCGTTATCCAATCCTTCTAATTGGATATCAAGCATAAATTTTTTCATTTTTTTGTCGTTTGTTTCTTGCACTGTCGTCTTTTTAGAATGAGGCACAAAGTACCACAGCTTTGAAAAGTTGCGGCTTTTTGGAAACGTTTAGTTTTCTTTACTTGAAAACGAAGTTATAGAAATTATTGTTTCTACTAGCAATTCCCGAGCAATTTTTTCAAAACGACTGTTAACGTTCGTTTTTATTTGCCCAAAACTTTTCAGTTAAATAGAAAACAGTATCAATAAAATATAAGATTTCGTTTCTTGTTAAAACATTTTCGTCATGCAAATCTTCTAAAATAATTCCTAGTTCCGGATGAATATAGTCATTATTACGATTATTTTCAAAGCCATTCAATGTTAGAAATTCTTTGACTTTGCTTAAATCTGTACTCGAAGTAATTGAAACATAATTTTGCTGAACCACTGCATATAAAACTTCATCATTCTTTGTGAAACCTAATAATTCATAAGCAGTATCGGAAAAGAAATAATTATGAAGCAATAAATTGTATAAATAATCTTTCCAGGAGTTATAATAAATAGCGTCGTTCAATTTTAGGACATGCTCACTGTCTTTGAGATAGACTTTCTGTTCTGCACCTTCACTTACATATTGAGAAAAATCTATGTTGTCAATCCAAAAATTATTCTTTGCAATGTAGTCTTCTAACTTCTTTGCTTCTTGTTTTTTGAAATGCTTTTCAATTTCAGTGCTTTTGCCTGATTCCTCGCCATCGTTAAGGTAACTGGCAATTGTTTGGATAATTGTTCCAAACCTAATTTGGCTCTTTCCTGAAAGGACATTGTGAAGTTCATTTTTTAAATCATTTAGCATTGACAAATATAAAAAGAATTTTTTGATTTCTAGCAGTCATAAAATGACCGCTAACGTCTTGTGGCTTGGCGTAGTGGCTGATTTTCAACACAAAAGTTCATTCCGCCTCAAAACTTTCTTTGGAGCAAGAAATCCCGCATATTGTAAATATGCTGATAGCGGTTGTTTTTCCCTATCAAGAAGTTGCTCTTTTTCATTGGTAAATTTATTCCCTTCTACACTTTTAAAAAGACTTTAGTATCGGTTATTTAGAGTGAT
>CANHNG010000077.1 GCA_947461915.1 Flavobacteriaceae bacterium | reverse complement strand
TTTCGCCATTGTTATCAGAATTTGGCAATGACATTCGCCTTAATCCTGATTTGTTTGCAAGGGTGAAGGCCGTTTACGATCAAAAAGAACACTTGAACCTCAACCCAGAACAAACCATACTTTTAGACAAGAAATACAAGAGTTTTTCCAGAAACGGAGCCAATTTACTCGAAGACAAAAAGACCCAATTACGCGAAATTGATAAGGAATTATCGAAGTTAAGTTTGCAGTTTGGCGAAAATGTTTTGGCTGAAACCCATGCTTTCGAATTGCATATTACCGACGAAAATGATTTAGCAGGATTGCCGGAAGGAACTCGAGAAGCTGCTCATTCTTTGGCGAAAAGCCAAGAAAAAGAAGGCTGGGTTTTCACCTTGGATCATCCTAGTTATATTCCGTTTGTGACCTATGCCGACAACCGCGAATTGCGCAAGAAAATGGCCATTGCCTCAGGTGCCAGAGCGTTTCAAAATAATGAATTCGACAATCAGGAAATCGTGTTGAAAATTGCCAAATTGCGTTTTGACAGAGCCCAAGTTTTGGGTTACAAAACACATTCCCATTTTGTTCTCGAAGAAAGAATGGCAGAAACTCCAGACAAAGTAATTTCGTTTTCCAATGATTTATTGGCCAAAGCCAAACCCGCAGCCGAAAAAGAATTTGACCAATTATCCGCTTTCGCAAAAGAACTGGATGGAATTGAGCAACTCGAAAAATGGGATGGCGCTTATTATTCGGAGAAATTGAAACAACAATTGTTCAGTTTGGATGACGAAATATTGAAACCCTATTTCCAATTGGAGAAAGTCTTGGACGGCGCTTTCACGGTGGCACAAAAATTATACGGCTTAACTTTCGAAGAAACTTTTGAAATTGACAAATACCACGAAGACGTAAAAACCTTCGAAGTAAAAGATGAAGATGGCCAATTAGTGGCGATTTTTTATACCGATTTCTTCCCGAGAAAAGGCAAACGCAATGGTGCCTGGATGACATCATTCAAATCACAATACATAAAAAAAGGCATCAACGAAAGACCTCATATTTCGAATGTTTGCAATTTCACTCCGCCAATTGCCGCTTCCGAGAAATCGGAAGCCAAACCATCACTGTTGACATTCAACGAAGTGACGACCTTGTTTCACGAATTTGGACATGGTCTGCATGGGATGTTGGCCAATACTACCTATCCAAGTTTATCCGGAACATCAGTTTATTGGGATTTTGTCGAATTACCAAGCCAAATTATGGAAAACTGGTGTTACGAACCAGAAGCCTTGGCCTTGTTCGCTTATCACTATGAAACCGGCGAAATGATTCCTATGGAATTAGTCAACAAAATCAAGGAAAGCGCGAGTTTTCAAGAAGGAATGGCAACAATGCGACAGTTGAGTTTTGGATTGTTGGATATGGGTTGGCACGGACAAGATCCTACGAACATAAAGGACATTAAAACTTTTGAAACTGAGCAATTCGCGTCGACACAATTGTATCCTGACGTAAAGGAAAACGCCATGAGTACCGCTTTTTCGCATATTTTTCAAGGGGGTTATTCTTCAGGATATTATAGTTACAAATGGGCGGAAGTTTTGGATGCAGATGCTTTCGAATATTTTCAGGAAAAAGGAATTTTCAACAAAGAAGTGGCAACAAAATTCAAGGAAAATATACTTTCAAAAGGGGGAACCGAACACCCCATGATTTTGTACAAACGCTTTAGAGGACAAGAGCCAAAACCGGAAGCATTATTGAAAAGAGCGGGATTGTTATAGATTTTATAAAAACCGAAACAGAAATGTTTCGGTTTTTTATTGAAATAAAACCAACATCAACCACCATAAAATCGGCACACTTTCAACCCAAAAAGAGGTATAATATTTGTTTCTTTTCCATTCCGTGAAGTCAATAAACAAAACCGTAACAATTCCTATTGGCAGCACTAGATAACTGGGATTCTGTTTTAAAAACTCTAAAAGAATAAATGGAATTACTAATACAATTCCAAATAATTTAGCGTTATTGATACCAAATAATTGAGGTAGAGTGTTCAAGATTTTTTCATCCGTTTTACTGTCCATTATTTCAAAAGGAATTAGCAAACTAGTAAGTATAAAAAAACGTTGAATCAAGACAATGTAAAATTCAAAAGGCACAGATTTCAAAGTTTGAAAAGGAATATATACCGTTATAAAAGTAACCACGAAACTTACTAAAAAAAGTTTCAACCAGCCATATCTCCTTAGGAAAGGATATATCAAAACGAATAATCCTGAAAAAAATATTAGTTTCTGAATCATCATTTCCAATACATTAAAAGAAAATAAAAACCCTACTCCTGCCAAAACACTCACTATTATAATTGCGTAATATTTATTGGACCCAAAAAAGCCTTTTCTAAAAACTTGAAAATATTTCAGAAAATTATATCCTAAAACGGTTCCAAAAAACACACAAAAAGCTAAATAGTCCATAGAAACCAAATGATTTGAAATAACAGTAATCTGAAGCAGACATAACACGGCAAAAGCCACGTGGATACTGCCATCTATATAAATATCAAATACTCCCCTAAAAATCTTCATCCAACAAAAATAATCAACGTTGTTAACAAATAACGATTTTAGTTGAAAGATTCCCAAGAATCAGCTGCTTGAACCACATTTATTATTGATAATAATCCATAAATTTGCAGCTTAAAAAAACAACACTTTTACCATTACATGAAAACAGATTCATTTGCTTTAAGACACATTGGACCAAGAGAAAACGACCTTCAACACATGTTGAAAACAATTGGGGTTGAGTCTATCGAACAGCTATTATATGAAACTCTTCCGGATACTATTCGCTTAAAAAAACCACTGGATTTAGACCCTGCAATGACTGAATATGAGTACCTCAACCATATTACGCAATTAGGTGCTAAAAATAAAATGTTCCAGTCCTATATTGGCTTAGGCTACAATCAAGCTATCGTACCAGCCGTAATTCAAAGAAACATTCTCGAAAACCCGGGATGGTATACCGCATACACCCCTTATCAGGCCGAAATTGCACAAGGTCGTCTCGAAGCAATTTTGAATTTCCAAACCATGGTTATCGAACTGACCGGAATGGAAATTGCTAATGCTTCCTTGCTTGACGAAGGAACGGCCGCTGCCGAAGCAATGGCATTGTTGTTTGATGTTCGTTCCCGTGACCAAAAGAAAAACAACATCCATAAATTTTTCGTTTCCGAAGAAATATTACCACAAACTTTATCCGTTTTACAAACCCGCTCCACCCCTATTGGCGTGGAATTAGTCGTCGGAAATCATAAAAATTTTGATTTTTCGACCGATTATTTTGGAGCCATTCTTCAATATCCTGGCAAATATGGACAAGTGCATGATTATGCTGATTTTATTGCCAAAGCAGCCACAAACGAAATAAAAGTAGCCGTTGCAGCCGATATTTTAAGCTTAACTAAATTGACCCCTCCTGGAGAAATGGGTGCGGCAGTAGTAGTGGGAACTACACAACGTTTCGGAATTCCGTTAGGTTATGGCGGACCGCACGCGGCTTATTTTGCCACAAAAGACGAATACAAAAGAAGTATGCCGGGAAGAATTATTGGCGTGACTGTTGACACTGATGGGAATCGTGCGCTTCGGATGGCTTTGCAAACTCGCGAACAACACATCAAACGCGACAAAGCGACTTCAAATATTTGCACGGCGCAAGTTTTACTGTCGGTTATGGCAGGGATGTATGCTGTTTTTCACGGCCCAAAAGGCCTGCAATATATTGCCAATAAAATTCATGCCTTGGCAGCAACTTTGGCAAACGAATTGGAAAAATTAGGTTTGCAACAAACCAATACCGCTTTCTTTGATACCATTGTTGTAAAATCGGATACCAAAAAAGTACGAGTCATAGCAGAACAAAACGAAGTCAATTTCTACTATATCGACGAAAATACCGTTTCCATTTCCTTGAACGAAACTACCAGTATTGTCGATATAAATAAAATAGTTGGGATTTTCGCTTCCGCAAAAAATATACAGGCAACTTCGATTGAAGCTTTGACTGAAACGAATCATTTCCCTTCTAATTTAGTAAGAACTTCAACATTCTTGCAACACGACGTTTTCAATAAATACCATTCAGAAACAGCTTTGATGCGTTATATCAAAATGTTGGAACGTAAAGATTTGGCTTTAAACCACTCCATGATTTCGTTGGGTTCCTGTACCATGAAGCTGAATGCTGCAGCCGAAATGTTGCCATTGAGCAACGCTCTTTGGAACAACATTCATCCGTTTGCACCCTTGGATCAAGCGCAAGGTTACCAAGAAATGTTACGAAAACTGGAACAGCAATTAAACGTAATTACAGGTTTTGCAGGAACGACTTTACAACCTAATTCTGGTGCGCAAGGAGAATATGCCGGATTGATGGTGATTCGTGCCTATCATCAATCACGTGGCGATCACCACAGAAATATTGCCTTAATTCCCTCGTCGGCACACGGAACTAATCCGGCTTCAGCCGCTATGGCTGGAATGAAAGTGATTGTCACCAAAACATTGGAGAACGGAAATATTGATATTGACGATTTACGCGAAAAAGCAATTGAACATAAAACTGATTTATCATGTTTGATGGTGACTTATCCTTCCACGCACGGTGTTTTTGAAAGTGCCATCAAAGAAATTACACAAATCATTCACGATAATGGCGGGCAAGTTTATATGGATGGTGCCAATATGAATGCGCAAGTGGGCTTGACCAATCCGGCTACCATTGGCGCTGATGTTTGCCACTTAAATTTACACAAGACTTTCGCAATTCCTCACGGAGGCGGAGGACCCGGTGTGGGCCCAATATGTGTTGCGTCACAATTAGTTCCTTTTTTACCAACAAATCCTTTAATTCCAACAGGTGGAGACAACGCCATTACAGCAATTTCTGCTGCACCTTGGGGTTCGGCTTTGGTTTGCTTGATTTCTTATGGCTACATTTCGATGTTAGGAGCAGAAGGTGTTACAGACGCCACGAAGTATGCCATTTTAAACGCCAATTACATCAAGGAAAAATTAAATGGTCATTACGACACCTTATATTCTGGAGAAATGGGTCGTGCCGCTCATGAAATGATTTTGGAATGTCGCCCTTTCAAACAAAAAGGAATTGAAGTTACCGACATTGCCAAACGTTTGATGGATTATGGTTTCCATGCGCCTACGGTTTCGTTCCCTGTGGCCGGAACCCTGATGATTGAACCGACAGAAAGCGAAAATTTGGAAGAATTAGACCGTTTTTGCGAGGCGATGATTTCCATCAGAAAAGAAATTGAAGCGGCTACATTGGAAGACAAAAACAATGTTCTTAAAAATGCTCCACATACTTTAGGAATGCTGACTGCCGATGTTTGGAATTTTCCTTATAGCAGAGAAAAAGCGGCTTTCCCATTAGATTATATTGCGGAAAATAAATTTTGGCCTACTGTTCGCAGAGCAGATGACGCTTTTGGAGACCGGAATTTAGTGTGTAGCTGCGCTCCAATTGAAGCGTATATAGAGCATTAATGCACTCATAAAAGCTCTACAAAGAAACACCCTGTAATTTTTTACCTTCACAAGTTGAAATGGTATAGTTTAATCTGAAAAACAATAAAAACAACTTGTTATTGGCAAAGTTGGTTAAAATAAAATTACTAATTTTTTTTAATTTATCGAAAAACATGCTCTTTTATCTATAAATTAGCCCATATTTTTATAAAATATTCCAATGAAAATAAAAATAACAGGAGTAGGGAGTTATATTCCAGAAATAAAGGTCGCCAATACTGACTTTGGCGAACATGTTTTCTTAAATGAAGATGGCTCTCCTTTTGGCTACCCAAATGAAGTGGTAATCGGGAAATTTAAAAGCATTACGGGAATCGAAAAAAGACGGTATGCAGCACCTGAACAATCCACTTCTGATTTGGCTTTTTTAGCTTCAAAAAAAGCAATTGAAAGCGCAGGTATTGATCCTGAAACTATTGATTATATCATTTTTGCACACAATTTTGGCGATGTAAAACACGGCGCAATACAATCAGACATAATTCCTAGTTTAGCCACTCGCGTCAAACAGAAATTACAAATAAAAAACCCAAAATGTGTCGCATACGACATTCTTTTTGGTTGCCCAGGTTGGATAGAAGGGGTGCTTCAAGCCAATGCTTTTATCAAATCTAACATGGCTAAACGCTGTTTGGTAATAGGTGCCGAAACCCTTTCGAGAGTGGTGGATCCACACGACAGGGATTCGATGATTTATTCAGACGGCGCCGGAGCAACCGTAATTGAGGCTTCAGATGACGAAACCGGGCTATTATCCTATGAAAGTGCCACTTACGCCCTCGATGAAGCAGGGTATTTATTTTTTGGAAAATCATATAATCCAGCATTAGATGTAGACACCCGCTATATAAAAATGTATGGTCGGAAAATTTATGAATTTGCACTGAGTCAAGTCCCTTCGGCTATGAAAAGTTGTTTGGACAAAAGCGGATTAGGCATCAGTGACGTGAAAAAAATTCTTATTCATCAGGCCAACGAAAAAATGGATGAGGCCATAATCGACCGGTTCTATAAATTATACGGCAAATCAGTTCCAAAAGACATTATGCCTATGAGTATTCATGAGTTGGGAAATAGCAGCGTAGCTACCGTCCCTACCCTTTTTGACTTATTGATAAATGGAAAAATAGAAAATCAAAAACTTCACAAAGGAGACATTCTCCTCTTTGCATCAGTTGGTGCAGGAATGAACGTCAATGCCTTTGTTTATCGATATTAAAAAAAAAGCTAACACCCCCTAATCAAACTCTGGAACGCGAGATTGCTTACGCCGCGGCGGACAAGTCTTTCCTTTATAGCTATAACTATGTACGAGAAAACATTTCCAAACAAAAGATTCAAACACACCTTAGTATTTTTACAAAAACACATTTCGACCTCCGAAACTATTTTCGACTTAGGCGTTCCTAATCCTTTTTCCAAGATAATGGAAGCAAACGGATACATTGTAAAAAACACTACCGGTGAAGATATAGACAACAATCAAACCGCTTTACAAAACGAAAAATATACTGTTTTTACGGCTTTTGAAATCTTTGAACATTTATTGAATCCCTACACCATATTAGAAAATGTGGAATGTGATAAACTTTTGATTTCTATTCCATTGCGATTGTGGTTTTCGCCGGCGTATCGAAGCAAAACTGATATGTGGGACAGACATTACCATGAATTTGAAGATTGGCAATTGGATTGGCTTTTAGAAAAAACAGGCTGGAAAATAATCGACAGGGAGAAATTTACACACCCGGTCAAAAAAATTGGCTTTCGCCCTTTTCTGAGACTGATTACGCCGAGATACTATATTGTTTACGCCGAGAGAATCAAGATTGCAGATTAACGATTTTTGATTTTTTATTTTTAGATTAAGCTACGAGCTAATCTGAAATCTAAAATCTGAAATCTAAAATTCTTTAAATGAAATA
>CANHNG010000076.1 GCA_947461915.1 Flavobacteriaceae bacterium | reverse complement strand
GTCGTGACTATCGAATAATAAAAAGAACGATTGGTCAATGTCAGAAAAATATTTGAAGCAATTAAGGTAAGGAAAACAGTAGTTCTGGTGACACTTTCGGTACAGTTTTCTTGAATACAATACTGGTAAGAAAACAAAAGTCCCAGCGTAATGACGAGTCCCTGAATAATGCTGATCGTTATTTCTTTCAGGTTGAAAAAAGTATTGGTCAGCGGACGTGGTTTTTGGAGCATCATGTTGGGTTCAATAGGTTCGTTTTCGTAAATTATGGAACAGGTTGGCCCCATTATTATTTCTAGAAAAATAATGTGTACCGGAGAAAAAATATTGGGATACACCCAGCCCAGAACTAGTGGAATAAAAACAATCATAATGATGGGAATGTGTATGGAAATGATATATTGGATTGCTTTTTTCAGGTTGGCATATATTTTTCGTCCCATGGCGATCGCTTCAATCATTTTGGCCAAATCATCCTCAACCAAGATGAGGTTAGCGGCTTCTTTGGCAATCTCCGTTCCTTTTTTACCCATGGCAATTCCAATATGCGCTGATTTTAAAGCCGGGCCATCATTCACACCATCGCCTGTCATCGCTACAATTTGATCATTCGCTTTTAAAGCTTCAATAATTTTGAGTTTGGCTTCAGGGAACATTCGGGTAAAAATGGTGGTTTCTATTACTTTTTCTTTCAAGGTGGTTTCGTTCATTGTCATCAATTCATCTCCATTCAAGGTGTTTTCAGGATTTCGGAGGCCAATTTGTTTGGCGATAGTTGAGGTTGTTGTAGCATTGTCTCCCGTTACTATTTTTACCATAATTCCGGCATTATAAAAAGTGTCGAATACACTTTTGATATTTTTCTTTGGCGGGTCGTAAAAGGCCACCAATCCTTTGAATGTAAAGGGGAATTCTTGTTGTGTTTTTGGATAGTCATTTCCTGAAAAGACAGAAACACCAACGCCTAACACCCGAAATCCCTGTTTCGACATCGATTCAATGGCGTTGTTGATTTGTTGCGTTTCGGCTTTCGATAAATTGGAACAAGCGATTAAGGCTTCCGGGGCCCCTTTGGCTGCGATAATTCGGGTTCCATTTTGGTTCTCAAAAACATGGGTCATCATGGGCGGATTACCTCCTAAGGGGTATTCGTGAACTAATTTGAAATCAGGGCGTTCGTCGGTTGTGTTGAATTTTGAGTAGGCTTCATGTAGCGCAATTTCCATTCCGTCAAACGGAATAGGTTCGCTCGCCCACATGGCATGATGCAACAGTTCCTCCTCCTCTTTATTCAGTTGTTTACTTCCATTTAGGTCGTTATTCATTGTGTTATTCGAAAATACATACCACTGCGCCAAACTCATTTTATTTTCAGTAATTGTTCCCGTTTTATCTGTGCAAATAACGGTGGCGCTCCCAAGGGTTTCCACGGTCTTAGTTTGTTTTACGATAATCCCCATTTTCATCAACCGCCAAGCTCCTAAAGCCATAAAAGTGGTAAAGGCAACCGGAATTTCCTCGGGGATAATACTCATCGCTAGGGTTAGTGCCTGGAGTAAACTGTCTAAAAACACTCCCGAATTATAAAAGTTAATCCCCCAAACAATGCTGAAAATGACTAAGCCAACAATTGACATTTTCTTTACGAAATTCCCAATTTGGATCTGTAATGGGGTTTTTTCTTCGGCGATGGACTCCAGACTTTTTCCGATTTCCCCCAACTGGGTTTGGTTGCCAATTGCAGTTACCTTGCAAATAGCCAATCCGCTCGTTACAATTGTTCCCTGAAAAACGGTGTTGCTTCCGGGTTTTATACTTTTAAATACCACAAGTGATTCTCCGGTCAGAATGGATTCGTTCACCGAAAAATCATTGGATTGAAGGATAATTCCATCAGCTGGAATAAAGCTGCCTTCTTCGGTTTGGATGAAATCTCCCAATACAATTTCTTCGCTAGGAATTTCGAGAATTTCTCCGTTTCTAATGACTTTGCTTTTGGGTTGCGATAATTTTTTCAGCAAGGCAATGGCATTCCTGCTTCTGGATTCTTGATAGAGCGAAATCGCGGAAACTAAAAGTATAGCCAAGCCCATAAAAATTCCGTCGGCATATTTTGCCGTAATAAAATAAATACTCGTGGCCAAAACTAGCAACAAAAACATCGGTTCCTGAACCATTTCAATCAATGAAGCCAAAAAATAGTTTTTGTTTTGATGCTCCAGAGAATTATAACCATTCTTTTCTCGGGACTGTATCGCCTCTTTATCAGATAGGCCTCTTAACAAGTGATTTGATTTTTCCATTGGAGAATTATTGAAGTTTCTCTCATTTGACAAAGGAGTAAACCAGGTTAAAAACGTAGAATTTTTAAGTACTACTAATTTAATCAATTATTATAAAATTTAAGTGTTTTTCTGCTAAAGATTCTCTATATTTGCACGCAATTTAACTACAACTTCAAATTGCAATGATCGCACACAACTCCAAGATTATCGGCGAAGGGCTTACTTACGATGATGTATTATTAGTTCCAAATTACTCTAACGTGCTTCCTCGCGAAGTCAGTATCAAATCAAGATTTTCCAGAAATATAACGCTTAATGTTCCTATTGTGTCTGCTGCTATGGACACCGTTACCGAAAGCGCGATGGCAATTGCTATGGCTCAAGAAGGTGGAATAGGTGTTTTGCACAAAAATATGACCATCGAACAACAAGCGGCCAAAGTGCGCAAAGTAAAACGTGCCGAGTCCGGGATGATTATCGATCCGGTGACTTTGCCTTTGAGTTCTAAAGTTGCCGATGCCAAAAATGCCATGAAAGAATATGGTATTGGTGGTATTCCTATTGTGGATGAAAATAGGGTGCTCAAAGGAATTGTAACGAATCGGGATTTGCGTTTCGAAAAAAACAATTCCCGTCCTATTATCGAAGTGATGACTAGCGAAAACTTGGTTACCGTTTCCGAAGGAACTTCTTTGGGTCAGGCCGAAGTAGTTTTGCAAGGCTACAAAATCGAGAAACTCCCAGTGGTAAATGCCGAAAATAAATTGGTTGGTCTAATCACTTTTAGAGATATCACCAAATTAACTCAAAAACCAAACGCCAACAAAGATGTTTATGGTCGTTTACGCGTTGCAGCAGCCATTGGTGTAACTGGCGATGCACTCGAAAGAGCTACTGCTTTGATACAAGCGGGTGTCGATGCCATCATTATTGATACTGCCCATGGTCATACCCAAGGCGTAGTCAATGTGTTGACAGCTATAAAAGTTAAATTTCCAAAAATAGACGTTGTTGTTGGAAATATTGCCACACCCGAAGCAGCCCAATTCTTGGTCGAAAACGGTGCCGATGGTGTAAAAGTAGGTATTGGTCCGGGTTCTATTTGCACCACACGTATTATTGCAGGGGTTGGTTTTCCTCAGTTTTCTGCCGTTCTCGAAGTGTCTGCCGCTTTAAAAGGAACAGGAGTTCCTGTGATTGCCGATGGAGGTATTCGCTACACGGGCGATATTCCTAAGGCGATTGCTGCCGGTGCTGATTGTGTGATGCTCGGTTCGCTTCTAGCCGGTACCAAAGAATCTCCTGGAGAAACAATCATTTTCGAAGGCAGAAAATTCAAATCCTACCGTGGCATGGGATCTGTCGAGGCCATGGAAGGCGGATCGAAAGACCGTTATTTCCAGGATGTAGAAGATGATGTCAAGAAACTGGTTCCCGAAGGAATCGTGGGGCGTGTGCCTTACAAAGGGCACTTGGAAGAAAGCATGCAACAATTCATCGGCGGACTTCGTGCCGGAATGGGGTATTGCGGTGCTAAAGATGTACCGACCTTGCAAGACACCGGGCGTTTTGTTCGTATCACTTCCAGCGGCATCACTGAAAGTCATCCTCATAATGTAACCATCACCAAAGAAGCTCCCAATTATTCGAGATAGTTTTTGCCTCGAAGACTCGACGAAAATTATAGATACCAACGAAGGCGCAGGATTAGTTTCTGCGCCTTTTTTTTTTGTTTCAAACATGAGGCTATTTCAAATCGTATAATTCTGATAAGGTATAAAACTTCATTTGGTTCTGTTGGACGTACTTGCAAATTAATGCCACCGTTTTTGTTTCCGTCTGATACCGGCTTGTTATTTTTTTGACGGGCTTGTGACCCACAATTATCAGTATTTTTTTGTTTTTCTTGGCATATTCCAACAGTTTCAAAACGTGGGAAATACTAAAGTAGCCATAATTAGCGTCCATCCCGAATCCATAAACTACTTTCGAATGATCGAAATAAAAATTGCGTTGGCTTGGTTTTTTTGCACCGTAAACGGTTCCCCGTAGTATTTTAAATTTTTTCAGCAAGGCGGCGTCAAGGGCCGCGCTTCTGGCCCCGTAAGGATAGGCAAAAGCGGTGGCTTTTAAACCATAAAAATCCATTAAAGCCAGCATGGGGTTTACCTCTTGGCGGAGGTATTGGTTTATTCCATGTTGGGCAACAAACTGGTTGGCATTGCGATGATGCAGGCTATGCCCGGCAATTTCGTGTCCCTCGTTTTGCAAGGCAAGGAGCCCGTTTATGTCAGAAAGAGATAAGGAGTTTAGGTTAGAAACGCAGAAAGTAGCTTTCCAGGAATAGGGTCTCATTTGCTTGTCCATAGCCACCCATTCGGCCACATAGGCATCGTCAAAAGTCAATACCACTCCGGCTGTATAGGGTGCAAGGGGTTTGGGCTTATGTCCCTCTTTATCATGCGAAAAAAAGAGAAATAGCATCCCGCAAACAAGGAAAACTTTGGTTGCAAAATTTGATTTCATCACGGGCTAGTTTTATGAAACGGTTTGCTTCTGCCGGCTAGGGTTTGGTAACGTCCGTAACCAAAAAAAGCTACCCTTAAAGATAGCTTTTTTTATGATGACTTCCCCTTTATTTTTTAAATTCCCAAGAAATTACTCGGGGTGATTTGCATCAATTCGGCCTTAATCTCAGCCGAAACGTCTAAAGTGGCTATGAAATTATGGATGGCTTTTTTGTCGATGGCTTCGTTGGTTCTGGTTAGTCCTTTTAATGCTTCATAAGGATTTGGGTAGGCTTCGCGACGTAAAATGGTTTGAATTGCCTCGGCAACCACCGCCCAGTTTTTCTCTAAATCTTCGTGGAATTTGGATTCGTTCAAAAGCAGTTTGTTCAAGCCTTTCAAAGTGGCTTCAAAAGCAATCAAGGTATGTCCCATCGGCACGCCGATGTTTCTCAAAACGGTGCTGTCTGTCAAATCCCGTTGCAATCTGGACAAAGGCAATTTGGCCGAAAGGTGTTCGAAAATCGCATTAGCTATGCCTAAATTTCCTTCTGAGTTTTCAAAATCAATCGGGTTTACCTTGTGTGGCATGGCTGAGGAACCAATTTCACCGGCTTTTATTTTTTGTTTGAAATAGTCCATCGAAACATAGGTCCAAATATCTCGATCCAAGTCTATTATGATGGTATTGATTCTTTTTAACGCATCAAAAAAAGCAGCAAAATGATCGTAATGCTCGATTTGTGTGGTCGGAAAGGAGTGATGCAATCCCAAGTTTTCTTCCACAAAGTTCCCTCCGAATTTTCTCCAGTCAATTTGTGGATAGGCCACGTGATGGGCATTGTAATTTCCGGTGGCACCACCAAATTTGGACGCAAAAGGAATGTTAAACAATAAACGCATTTGCTCTTCCAAACGTTCTACAAAAACCCCGATTTCCTTGCCCAAACGAGTAGGGGAAGCCGGTTGTCCGTGGGTTCTGGCGAGCATGGGGATGTTAGCCCATTCGATGCTCAACTCTTTCAATTTGGAAGTCAAAGCGATCAAGGAGGGCATGTATACTTTCTCGAAAGCCTCTTTGGTCGAAAGCGGAATCGCGGTATTGTTAATGTCTTGGGAAGTCAGTCCGAAGTGGATGAACTCTTTGTATGGGGACAATCCCAGTTTTTCGAAAGCGTCTTTGATAAAATATTCCACGGCTTTTACGTCGTGGTTGGTCACTTTTTCGGTTTCTTTGATCCAAAGGGCATCTTCGGTAGAGAAGTTTCTATAAATGTCACGCAAACTTTCGAATACATTCGGGTTGACGGCTGCAAGTTGAGGCAAAGGAATTTGGCAAAGTGCAATGAAATATTCAATTTCTACCAATACGCGGTATTTGATTAAGGCTTCTTCAGAGAAGAATTTCGAAAGGGAACTGGTTTTGCTTCTGTATCTGCCGTCAATTGGTGATACGGCATTTAATTCGTTTAATTCAGTCATTGTTGTGGTGTTGTTAGAAAGCGCAAAGATAACGGATTTCAGATATTAGATTTCAGATTTCAGATTTAAAAATTTTGCCGTAGAAATTGATTTTTGCAAATGCAATTACTATTTCAATTTTTTAAGTTCTTTTTGAACGATTTTCATCCCTTTTTCACCCGTCGTGGCAATCACTTTGATTTCATTTGGTAAATTATAAATTTCGGCAGGATTCGGGTCAATATAAAAAACAGGAATCGTTGCTTTAGCAAAATTCATCAAACTAGCCGCAGGATAAACCTGCAAGGAAGTGCCAATAATGATAAGAATATCCGCATTTTTAATAAGAAATACAGCTTCTTCCAAGGCTGGAACTTCCTCACCAAACCAGACGATGTGTGGCCGCAATTGGTTCCCTTTGTCGTCAAAATCGCCAAAATTTAAATCGCCTTGCCAGTCCAGGATGTAATGGCTGTTTTTGGTACTTCTCACTTTTAACAATTCTCCGTGAAGATGCAATACATTAGAGCTTCCTGATTTTTCGTGAAGGTTGTCTACGTTTTGGGTGATGATTTGCACCTCGAAATGGTGTTCCAATTCCGTTAGGATTTGATGCCCTAAATTGGGTTGTACTTCGTGTAATTGTCGGCGTCTTTGGTTGTAAAAATCCAACACTAATTTGGGGTTTTTCTGCCAACCTTGGGGTGTTGCCACATCCATGACATTGTGCCCTTCCCAAAGTCCACCGGCATCACGAAAAGTTTGGATCCCACTTTCAGCACTTATTCCCGCTCCTGATAAGACGACTAGTTTCTTTTTCATGTTTTATATTTTTTGCCAAGAAGGCATAAAAGCCGAAAGATTATTTTTCAAAATAAAAGTAATCTTTTTTGGTATTTTTGCCAAAATAATTCCGCAATATGATTGACCTCGACTACCTTCATTTCCTCGAAAATATCCTTACTGAAAACCGCAAAAACAAGTTCCTGAAAGTATTGGAAAACAGAACCAAACATTTTACCATTGCTGTGGAAGACATTTTCCAAATGCACAATGCCAGTGCGGTGATGCGCAGTTGCGAGATTTTTGGTATTCAGGAGTTGAACGTGATCGAACAGCGCTATGGCAAAAGCATCGACAAGGAAATTGCGATGGGTGCCCAGAAATGGGTTGACATCAATAAATTTGACAATGTTACCAATTGCCTCGATACGTTGAAAGGCCAAGGCTACCAAATCATTGCCACAACCCCGCACGAGAATGATTGTTTGCTGGATGACTTTGACATTTCG
>CANHNG010000075.1 GCA_947461915.1 Flavobacteriaceae bacterium | reverse complement strand
GGTTCTTTTGCCGCTTTTGTAAATGGTGGAATGTCCTTTCGAACTAATGATCCTCCTGAAACCATGGCATGATCCCCAACATTTATAAATTGATGAATCGCTGCCAACCCACCAATAATGGCAAAATTGCCAATCGTAACATGTCCTGCTAAAGCTACTCCGTTTACAATAATAGCGTTATCACCAATATGACAATCGTGGGCGATGTGTGCAGTTGCCATAATCAAACAGTTATTACCAAGCGTAGTTTGACCAGACGCAATAGTTCCTCTATTGATGGTTACGCATTCACGAATGGTGCAATTGTCACCAATTATTGCCAAAGAATCTTCGCCCCCAAATTTTAAATCTTGAGGAATTGCGGAGATTACCGCACCTGGAAAAATGCTGCAATTTTTTCCTATTCTTGTGCCTTCCATTATGGTTACATTAGAACCTATCCAAGTTCCGTCTCCTATGATAACGTTGTTATGAATAGTTGTAAAGGGTTCAATAACTACATTTTTTGCGATTTTTGCCCCGGGATGAACGTATGCTAAGGGTTGATTCATGTGTTTTGTTTAATCGTTAAACCTTTATTCATTTAATTGTTTGATTCGTCAATTGAATAAACAAAAAAAATTATTTTTTAGCTATTTGCGCCATCAATTCTGCTTCGGCAACCAGTCTCCCATTGGCGTAAGCATTAGCCTGCATGTGACATATCCCCCTCCTGATTGGAGTAATCAAATCACATTTAAAAGTCAAAGTGTCACCTGGTAAAACTTTATGTTTAAATTTAACATTATCAATTTTCATGAAGTAAGTCAAATAATTTTCTGGGTCTGGAACTGTACTTAAAACTAATATCCCTCCTGTTTGCGCCATTGCTTCCACAATAATAACACCCGGCATGACAGGAGCTCCTGGAAAATGTCCCACAAAAAAACCCTCGTTCATGGTGACATTTTTCATCCCAACAATATGGCTTTCGGACATTTCTATAATTCGGTCAATAAATAAAAATGGAGGTCTGTGAGGCAAAACGGACATGATTTTGTGAATATCCATTAAAGGCTCCAGATTCAAATCATAAACTGGAACGTGATTTCGTTGTTCTATTTTTATGATTTTTGCCATTTTTTTGGCAAATTGCGTGTTTACAAAATGCCCTGGTTTATTGGCAATTACTTTACCCTGTATTCTTGTACCTATTAAAGATAAGTCACCAATTACATCAAGAAGTTTGTGTCTTGCCGCTTCGTTCGGATAATGCAACGTCAAATTATCTAAAATACCATTTGGCTTAACCGATATTTCTTCTTTGCCAAAAGCAACTTTTAGGCTATTCATCGTTTTTTCAGATATTTCTTTATCCACATAAACGATTGCATTATTCAAATCGCCACCTTTTATCAGCCCGTCATCCAAAAGTGATTCTAGTTCATGAAGAAAACTAAAGGTTCTTGAATCGGCAATTTCAGTTTTAAAATCAGAAATGCTTTTTAAATTTGCATTTTGAGTACCCAATACTTTGGTTCCAAAATCAACCATTGCTGTTATTTGGTAATCATCATTAGGCATAACCAATATCTCACTGCCTGTTTCCTCATCTGTAAATGAAATTATTTCTTTTACTACATATACGTTTCTTTTTGCCTCCAGTTCATGAATTCCGGCTTTCTCTATCGCCTCAACAAAATATTTCGAAGAACCATCCATAATAGGTAATTCTGAAGCATCTAATTCGATAATAACATTATCTAAATCACAACCAACTAATGCCGCCAAAACATGTTCCGGAGTTTGTATTTTAACTCCTAATTTTTCTAGATTCGTCCCCCTTTGCGTATTGACAACATAATTTGCGTCAGCTTCGATGATGGGTTGACCTTCCAAATCAACTCGAACAAAAGTATAACCATTATTTATTGGTGCAGGTTTGAAGGTGATTTTTACTTCTTTTCCGGTATGTAAACCAACTCCTGTGAGTGAAATTGATGCTTTGATGGTCTTCTGTTTAACCATAATTATTAAATTTTTAAGTTTAAAAGGTTGGTATGTTTAGAAAGGAACTAAATATTTCTAAACTACCTTCTAAGTATCCTGTTTATAAAATTTTCTTTTTTAATTCTTCTATTTCTGCAATAATTTTTGGTAAATTTTTAAAATGAACATAGGATTTACTAAAATCATTATATCCAAATGTTGGACTCCCTTGTAAAATCTCACCATCTTTTACATTTCTTCCAACGCCTGATTGTGCCTGAATCCTAACGTTATTACCAATAGTCAAGTGTCCGGCAATACCTACTTGACCACCAATCATTCCGTTTTTACCAATTTTAGTAGAACCGGCAATTCCCGTTTGAGCGGCGATGACGGTGTTTTCGCCTATTTCTACATTATGGCCTATCTGGATTTGATTATCCAACTTCACTCCTTTTCTAATTATTGTGGAACCCATGGTGGCTCTGTCAATTGTTGTGTTGGCACCAATTTCGACATCATCTTCTAAAATAACATTTCCAATTTGAGGAATTTTGGAAAATGTTCCGTCAGAATTTGGCGCAAAACCAAAACCATCCGCTCCAATAATAGCTCCAGAATGAATAATGCAATTAGCACCAATAAGCGTTTCGGAATGTACTTTTGCACCTGAAAAAATAGTGACGTTATCCCCTATCACTACATTTTCACCAACAAAACAGTTGGGGTAAATCTTTACATTTTCACCCAATACCACATTCTCTTCAATATAACTGAAACTTCCTAAATATAAATTGGCTCCGTACGTCACACTTTCCGAAAGAAAAGAAGGGTGCTCTACACCGATTTTCTTACCTTTTTTGGCAAGGTCGTAAAATTCAAGTAATTTAGAAAAGGATAAGTAAGCATCAGCTACTTTTATAAGTGTGGTTGACAATTCGCCTTCAGCAATAAAAGTATCGTTTACAATGGTTATTGTAGCCTTTGTGGTATAAATATAATTCAGGTATTTTGGGTTAGACAGGAATGTAAGTGATCCATCAGAACCCTCTTCAATTTTAGACAATTTATTCACTTCAGCATTGGGATTACCAACAACTTCTCCCTCTAAAATTCCCGCTATTTGCTCTGCTGTAAATTTCATCGCGACAAAAATATAAAAAATAGATTTTAAATATTGGTTTTTATATAAGTTGTTTTGGGAAACAAATATAATATTTGGTAACCAATTTAGATAATGACTTCAAATTCAATTGATCGGAGGCTTCCGCCACATCTTCGATTGTCTTGTCCTTTTTAAGAATCCGTATGGATTCTGCTTCAATACTATATGCCTGGTTTTTTATCTTGCCCTTAAAAATAAAATAATTGGTATCCTGCAATGCAATGTTGTTTTCTGATGCAAACCGTTTTTTCAGCAGTTTTAATTCTTCCTTTGAACCTTTTTCGCTACTCACTTTTACTTTCAACAAATCCCTGTTTATGATCATTTTACTCAACGATGACAATATAAAATCATCCTGCTTTTGCCAAGATTTTAAAGCACTAATAATATCAAAATCATCTAACTGGGAAAATAATTCTATGTTTTCGCTATTGAATGTTGCAGCGGTGATTTTGTTTTGCATAAAAAAAAGCAAAGGTTCGCTGCAGGGCAACAGAATTCCTTTTTGAGTCAATTCTTTAGCACGCTTAAGGACTTTCGTCAAGATTAACTCGGCCACTAAGCTAGTTTTATGTAAATAGACTTGCCAATACATCAATCGTCTCGACATCAGGAATTTTTCAACCGAATAAATACCTTTTTCTTCAATTACTAGAACATCATCTACCACATTCATCATTTGAATCAATCGCTCGGAATTAATGTTTCCTTCTGCCACGCCCGAATAAAAACTGTCGCGTTTCAAGTAATCCATTCGATCCATATCGAGTTGACTTGAAATGAGCTGCAACATAAATTTTCTGTGATAATCACCTCTAAAAACCTGAATGGCCAAACTCAACTGGCCGCCAAATTCAACATTTAATTGGTTCATAAATAGCAAAGAAATAGTCTCGTGATACACGTCTTCAACAATGCTTTTTTCCATGGCATGCGAAAATGGACCGTGACCAATGTCGTGTAATAAAATGGCAATATACAAGGCATTTTCTTCTTCTGGCGAAATTGAAACGCCTTTAAAACGCAAAACATCAACGGTTTTTTGCATAATATGCATGCAACCCAAGGCGTGATGAAAACGGGTATGATTCGCTCCGGGATAAACCAAATAGGACAAACCCATTTGGGAAATACGTCGCAATCGTTGAAAGTAAGGATGCTGGACTAAATCGTAAATTAAGGCGTTGGGGATAGAAATAAATCCGTAGATAGGATCATTAAATATTTTCAGCTTATTAACTTTGCTCACTTTTTTATTTTGTTTTGAAAACAAATATAAGGAAATAAGAGCTTCTAGTAAATTTTAGTTTGTAAATCCTAGAGATTATTGGGGTTTAATAATAAATATCTAAAATTATATTCCTTTTAGAAGTGTCAATTAATTTCTCAATTCTACCATAATAGATTTCATTCACCATCGGACAACCTAAACTGTGACAAATCGCCCTATCTTGTTCTTCATAAGGTACTTTGTCATATTTATGGAGAACAATACTTCTGGCAAAGGCATTACTGTTGGTAGGGTCTAATCCATATAATTTATAGGCTTTGCCGAATTTACCTAAATAGTCATTTCCAATATAATATTTACCTAATGCGGTACAAAAAGAACTATTTGCGTTGCTGAATTTTAATTCTTCATTGTTTAGGGTTTCAGAACCAATTCCGTGGGCAACTAAACCTTGATCAACTATTTTATCGTTTTTCAAGTCATACACAATAAATCTATTTTTACCGGACATGATTCGCATATCAATAAAAAAAGCAAGTTCGTTATTGTATTTTGAATTAGTGCTGATAAATTGCTTAATAGTTTTAACCCGATCCAAAAGCCTTTGTTCCGTTAGAGTAGTTAATGAAGAACTTCTATGTAATTTTTCGACTGGAAAACTTGACATTTTTCCAAAACTACAAAACAATATTGCTATTGGAATTACTATAAAAATTATTTTTTTCATCAGTTAGGTTGCTTTTTTAGTATGTTGACAAAACAACAATTATGCCATTTTTAAAATAAATACTGATTGTCAGTACATTAAGAAATTTTAAAAAAATATGAAACTAATGCAATTTGTCTTGAAGTTTTTAGTTTTAACTAACATTGTAATTAGTGACAGTTTTTTATTTATTAGCTAAGTACTTAAAATTGCACTAAATAATAATACTATTACAACTTCCTTGATATAAAAAAAGTAAATTGGCACATTGATTGATTAATTTCGAATAATATTTTAAAAATATGGATACTATAAAGATACTTTGGGTCGATGACGAAATTGACTATTTAAAACCGCACATTTTATTCTTGGAAAAGAAAAATTATAGCGTTACGACTTGCAACAACGGTCGCGACGCCATTGATATTTTTGAGGAGAATAATTTTGACATTGTTTTCTTAGACGAAAATATGCCAGGAATGAGTGGTTTGGAAACACTTTCGGAAATGAAAGAAAAAAAATCATCCATCCCAATGATTATGATTACTAAGAGCGAGGAAGAGTATATCATGGAAGAAGCCATTGGCTCAAAAATCGCTGATTATTTGATAAAACCTGTCAATCCAAACCAGATTTTGTTGAGTTTGAAGAAGAACTTGGATCATTCGAGATTGATTTCCCAAAAAACAACCTTAGATTACCAAAAGGAATTCCGGAAAATTTCTATGGAAATGGGAATGGTAAACTCCTATGAAGACTGGGTGGAATTATACAAAAAATTGATTTTTTGGGAATTGGAGCTCGAAAACATTGATGACCAAAGTATGGTTGAAATTTTGGAATCACAAAAAGCAGAAGCTAACTCACAATTCGGAAAATTCATTGAACGCAATTACGAAGATTGGTTTGCTCCAAAAACAGATAAACCGATACTCTCACAAACTTTATTCAAAGAATTAGTGGTTCCTGAAATTGTAAAAAAAGACAAACCCATACTGTTTGTCGTAATTGATAATTTACGCTACGACCAATGGAAAGTTTTCGAAAGTGTGGTTGGAAATCATTATAAACTAGAAAAAGAAGTGCCTTATTTCGCACTCTTACCGACAGCCACTCAGTATGCCAGAAATGCCATTTTTTCAGGTTTGACGCCATTGGAAATGGAAAAACAATTTCCTCAATATTGGAAAAATGATCCTGAAGAAGGGGGGAAAAACTTGTTTGAAGCCGAGTTTTTGACAGCTCAATTAAAACGATTGGGACTAAACATTAAACAAGATTATTTTAAAATCACCAATTTAAATTCCGGAAAAAAATTAGTCGAAAATTTCAAATCATTAAAAAACAATGATTTGGTAACGGTAGTTTATAATTTCGTGGACATGCTTTCACATGCCAAAACCGAAATGGATGTGGTTAAGGAACTCGCATCTGACGATAAAGCGTATCGATCCTTAACCTTGAGTTGGTTCAAAAATTCACCACTTTTAGAAATTATTCAACAAGCTCAAAAAATGGGGTTTAAGTTGATTTTGACCACAGATCATGGAACAATAAATGTTAAGAATCCTTCGAAAGTTGTAGGGGATAAAAATACAAGTCTCAATTTACGATACAAAACAGGACGCAGTTTAACATATGAACAAAAAGATGTTTTCGCCATTAAGGATCCAAAAAAAATAGGTTTACCGACCATAAATATGAGTAGTTCTTATATTTTTGCAAAAAATGATTTGTTCTTGGCTTATGTCAATAATTACAATCATTATGTGAGTTATTATAAAAATACCTATCAACACGGTGGCATTTCTCTTGAAGAGATGATTATCCCGTTTTTAATTTTTAATCCAAAATAAAAACTGAACATTAAATGTATGGAAATTACTTTTTCATTAGACGAAATTAATGATGTTGCCAAGAAAATACTGGAACAAAATCTCAATAAAGTTATTCTTTTTTACGGTGAAATGGGAGTTGGGAAAACCACTTTCATAAAATCTTTAGCAAAAGAAATAGGTGTTTATGAGGCAACAAGTAGTCCAACATTTTCTTTAGTTAATGAGTACCAAACTTCTAATTTTCAAGTAATTTATCATTTTGATTTTTACAGACTCAATTCCGAAATTGAAGCATTGGATATGGGTATAGACGAATATCTTTATTCTGGCAATTGGTGTTTTATTGAATGGGCAGAAAAAATCCCAAATCTTGTTCCTGAATCTCATTCCGTAATTTCCATCTCACTACATTCTGATGGTAGACGCTCTTTGAAGTTAAGTTGATTTTATTTTAATAAAACCAACAGATTCTAATCTTTTTCCGTAAATTAGACCCTTAATTTTTAAAGAAACAATGGCTATTACTCCATTTACGAAACAACAGTTACTGCCTCAAGAAGAAAAACTTGAAATAGGGAAGCATAAAAGTGAACTTTTCATTGGCATACCCAAAGAAACTAGTTATCAAGAACGCCGTATTTGCCTTACCCCAGACGCTGTAAATTCGTTAACTTATCAAGGACATCGAG
>CANHNG010000074.1 GCA_947461915.1 Flavobacteriaceae bacterium | reverse complement strand
AAATAAACTCGTTCTACTTCTTTGACTTTGGATTTATAGTTGGCAAATGGATTTTTATCTAACCAGTCATTGGCTAAGCAAAGCTTGATTATTTTATTGAAGTTCTTGATGTACTTTACTGCTGTGTTATTGGCGCATTTCCTCACTGTTCGCAAGTAAAATTCATAATCAGTAATAAAGGCATGGTCTATTTTATCAATATTGATGTCGCTTATATTGTACTTCCAAAGTAGAAAGTTTGATGTATGTTTGAGCGATGTTTCATATCGCTCTAATGTACCAGGTGCATATTCAATACCAAGCAATTCTTTTATTTTGCTGTTGTGTTCTTTGAATATTGGGATTAGCATTCGTTCTCTAACTTTTGTTCCAAGTAGTCTATTTTTGAACTCCTCTATATTCAATGTAATATTGTCTTTTAGAAGTTCAAATTGGATTTCGTTTATTTGATTTTTAGTGAAATCAAGTAAGCTGTTTATTGAACGAGCTTCTTCTGAATTACCTTTCATTCGGCTTAATTCATTCGACCATTTTGATGGTTCTATGAACTTTTTAGAACTGTATTCAAATCGTTTTCCCTCGACTGTTAATCGTACATAAATAGGAAATAGCCCTGTTGCATTGGCTTTAGTTGATTTTGCATAGAAATGCAAGGTGGTTTTTGCTTTCATTTTGGTAACCTTTAAATTATACATTAATTTAGGATAAGGTTTGCCACAATACAAGATGTTCATTTATTGATTAAGTCGTTGAATAGGTTGCTAGCATTGAGGTTAGCTCTAGAGATCAAACTGTTTAATCGATTTAGCGAGACCCAACTATTTGTAAATTTTTAGGGTCTCGATTTTGCACCTTGAATTTTGAAAAAGAATGAATAATTTGATAGGTTGTAAAAAGAAAAAACCCCGAAAATCATAGGATTTCGAGGTTTTTGATAACTTTTGAAAGTTATTTCGCGGAGAAAGAGGGATTCGAACCCCCGGACCTGTTACAGTCAACAGTTTTCAAGACTGCCGCATTCGACCGCTCTGCCATTTCTCCAATAAAACGCATATCATTTCCTGAATGCGGTTGCAAATATAGGAAGCTTTTTTCGTTTTGCAAAAACTATTTTTATAAAACTGAACTTATTTTAATTGTGTCCAATTAACCGTTTCATTATCTACTGTTTATCGGAAAACATTGAAGTGCATAATAAATTAATAGGATACGTACTCCGTGATTTCTAATCCATATCCAATCATCCCGACCCGTTTCGTATGTCCCGTATTAGATATTAACCTTATTTTAGAAATGTCAATGTCGTGTAAAATTTGAGCACCAATTCCGAAATCTTTGTTGTCGATGACAATTTTTGGTGCCTTCAAAATGCCATTGGACTGCAATGTTTTAAGTTCTGAAATTCGATTCAACAAATTAACGGATTGCATGTCTTGATTGATGAAAATAACAGCCCCTTGACCTTGTTCGTTTATAATTTTGAACATATCATCCAGTTGTTTGTCGGCATTATTAGTCAGGGTGCCTAATAAATCATTATTTACTTGGGTTGAATTGATTCTCGTCAAAACAGGCTCCCCTAAATTCCAGGTTCCTTTTGTTAAAGCAATGTGGATTTGCTTGTTTGTGGTTTGTTGGTATGCTCTTAAACGGAATGTTCCAAAACGGGTTTCCACATCAAAATCTTCTTTTTTGACAATTAGGCTATCATGTTGCATTCGATAAGCCACTAAATCTTCTATGGAAACTAACTTCATATCGAATTTTTTGGCTACTTTGGCTAATTGCGGTAAGCGAGCCATCGTACCATCTTCATTCATTATCTCCACAATTACTCCAGCTGATTTGAAACCGGCCAACCTTGCAAAATCTATTGCGGCTTCTGTATGACCTGTTCGCCTCAAAACACCACCTTGTTTTGCCACTAAAGGAAAAATATGCCCTGGACGTGATAATTCATGAGGTTTTGTATCTCCGTCGACTAATGCTAAAATTGTTTTTGCTCTATCTGAAGCTGAAATTCCTGTAGTAACGCCATTTCCTCTCAAATCGACCGAAACGGTAAAGGCAGTTTCCATGTGATCGGTATTATTGGTAACCATTGCCTTTAATTCTAAGTCTTTGCAGCGGTTTTCAGTCAATGGGGCACAAATCAATCCGCGCCCGTGAGTCGCCATAAAATTGATCATTTCAGGAGTTACTTTTTCGGCTGCAGCAAGGAAATCACCTTCGTTTTCGCGACCTTCATCATCAACAACAATGATTATTTTTCCTTGTCGAATATCTTCGATGGCTTCTTCAATTGTGTTAAGCTGTATTTTGGTCATAGTCCTACTTGTATTTAATTTTGTGATGGAAATATTTTTTGTATTATTTTTTGAAATGGGGCTAAAATAACATCCATATTTATTAAGCCAATGTCATTAGTGGCTCTATAGGTCAATAAAATAGCCAATGGAGACAAGATAAATGAAGACATCCACGCACCCATAAAAGGAGATAATCCGTTTTCTTGTGAAATTCTTTTACCAAAGGTATTTATAAAATGAAAGGTGATGAAAACCAAAACGGCAAAAACGATTGGTAAACCTAGTCCGCCTTTTCTGATAATCGCGCCTAAGGGTGCCCCAATAAAAAACATTAGAAAGCAAGCAAAGGCAATGACAAATTTGTCGTAGAATGCTAATAGGTGCTCGTTAATATTTTTCTTTTTGAATTCCAATTCTGTTTTTGTTGATTCAATAGAAAATGCAGCACTTTCTATAGTACTGCTGGCCATTTTTAAAATTTCTAATTTATTATCATTTGGAAATAATGATAATAAATCGCTTGGTATGATTATGTTATTTTTGATTGGTTGAAAGTTGATTTTTTTGAGCACACCAATTCTTTGATTGCTAGTTTCCGAAAAGGACATGATATCCGTATTTAAATTTTTATTTAGGGAATCCAACGTATAAGTTAACTCGCTTATATTTTGCATGCTGCAGGTGTTTGAAATTTTTGATTCATCTGCCCCCGCCGAATTTAACATTGATAAATCGATATTAATAATGTATTTTTTGAATGAACTCTTAGCAAATGGAATTTTATCTCTTTCTTCATATTTTTTAGGAACAATATCCTCATAATAATACCCGTCATTCAAAACTAATTTTAAAGTACTTGATTTTTCGTTACTGATTAATTCTCCATTTTTGGCCTTGATCACAGTTTTATTGCCATCACCCAGAGCCGATTTTTTATGAATGGTTATACCGGTAAGTGTATTTCCGTTTTCACCTGATTTTTTATTGACCTTGATGTTATAAAAACCCACATCGCTAAACTGGCCTTCGGCAATGGCTAAAGCCGGCTTTACTTGCGCGATGTTTTTCCTGAAATTTATAAATTTATATTCGGCATAGGGAATAACATTATTGGCAAAAATAAAGGCCACTAAACTCAAAAAAAGAATGAAAATGACTAAGCTTTTCATGCCTCTTTGAAGAGAGATTCCAGCAGACTTCATCGCAGCAAATTCATAATTCTCGGCTAAATTTCCAAAAGTCATTATTGAGGAAAGCAAAACGGATAGGGGAAGTACTAGTGGGATAATTCGAGGTGTGGCAAACATTAAAAATTTTAAAATCATTACCAAATCCAAATCTTTACCCGCTAGTTCCGATATAAAAAGCCATACGGTTTGAAGAATAAATATGAAAAATAGGATTACAAATACCATGGTAAATGTAGTCAGAAATGTTTTCAATAAGTATTTGTCAAGAATTTTCACCTAGAATTAATCTAATTTGTTGATGTAGTAATTTGGGTATTTACTTTCAGCAAAGGTAAATTGATTTTTTGACAACGGTTGATTGGTTTTAAAAGAATTAACGGTCAAAGTTGTTTTTGTTCCTTTTTTGCCCGTCTCAATTAAGTTGTAGATATGTTTGGTTTGGACATCAACACCTAACAGTATTTCTTTTCGCTTATCCCGAACACTCAATGGGACTAATTTTATGTATTGAATTTTTCGTCCTTTTATGTCTTGCAAAATATCTAACGTGTATTTATAGCCAGAATTAAAAAAGGTGAGCATTTTTGAAGGTGTAATGGCATCATCGTCATTTTCATTGACTTTTGAAACCGTAATTTCTTCGTCCTCAGGAACAATGGTATAGCTTTTCTTTCCGTCAAAAATCTTGGTAATCCCCATGAAATTTAAAACATATTGATTGCCTTTCATTGTCACATTTCCCTTGCTGTCTTGGTTGATATTTTCTTTGGCATTATTCAGGGAATATTTAAAATCAATCGTAATATTCTCATAGCTTTTCACTTTTGATGTTACTTCCCCCAACAGGTCTTTGGCTTTTTTGTCTTGAGCTTGAATCGAAAAACCGAAAAGGAGTAAAAATGCTATAGGAATAAGATTGAATTTGATTTTCTTTTGGGTGTGTAGTGTCATTTGTATTTAATTTTTATTGCCGATGCCCAACAAAGGAATTACTTAATCTTCATTGTTGAAAAATTGATCAAGAGAATTCATGTCAAGGATGTTCACACTTCTCGCTTTACTGCCCTCAAAAGGACCTACAATTCCAGCGGCTTCGAGTTGGTCAATTAATCGACCGGCTCTGTTGTAGCCCAATTTAAGCTTTCTTTGCAGCAATGAAGCGGAGCCTTGTTGTGCATTTACAATAACTTCGGCAGCTTCCCTAAACAATGGATCTCTTTCGGAAATATCCATATCAAGATTAATGCCACTTTCTTCTCCAATGAATTCTGGAAGTAAATAAGCAGTAGCATACGCTTTTTGGGCACCAATATACTCTGTTATTTTCTCTACTTCTGGCGTGTCAATAAAAGCACATTGTACACGTACCATATCATTTCCATTGGTGTAAAGCATATCGCCACGACCTATAAGTTGGTCGGCGCCCTGACCATCAAGAATTGTTCTGGAATCAATTTTAGAGGTAACTCTAAAGGCAATTCGCGCAGGGAAATTGGCTTTTATCAAGCCTGTAATTACGTTTACCGAAGGTCTTTGAGTGGCAATAATTAAATGAATTCCTATCGCTCTAGCTAATTGTGCCAATCTCGCAATGGGAGTTTCCACTTCTTTTCCGGCTGTCATAATCAAATCGGCAAACTCGTCGACCACCAAAATGATGTAAGGTAAAAATCGATGCCCGTTTTCTGGGTTTAATTTTCTGGATTTGAATTTATCATTGTATTCCTTTATGTTCCTGACCATGGCGTCTTTTAATAAGGAATACCGGTTGTCCATTTCCACGCAAAGTGAATTCAAGGTATTGATTACCTTTGCATTATCGGTAATAATGGCGTCATCTGTATCGGGCAATTTGGCCAGATAATGTCTTTCAATCTTATTGAAAAGTGTCAATTCCACCTTTTTAGGATCTACCAAAACAAACTTGATTTCGGCGGGATGTTTTTTGTATAATAGAGAGGTTATTACGGCGTTTAAACCAACAGATTTTCCTTGCCCCGTAGCTCCAGCCATTAAGAGGTGAGGCATTTTGGCCAAATCGACAACAAAGGTTTCATTCGAAATCGTTTTTCCTAAAGCGATGGGCAATTCCATTTCAGCTTCCTGAAATTTGGCTGAGCCAATGACACTTTTCATCGAAACCATCGTTGGGTTTTTATTGGGAACCTCAATTCCTATGGTACCTTTTCCGGGAATAGGAGCGATGATACGAATACCCAATGCCGAAAGTGACAAAGCAATATCGTCCTCTAAACTCTTGATTTTCGAAATACGAATTCCAGCTTCAGGTACGATTTCATATAAGGTAACCGATGGGCCAACAGTTGCTTTTATTTGCGCAATTTCAATTTTATAATTTCGAAGCGTTTCTACAATTTTGTTTTTATTTTCTTCTAATTCTTCCTGATTAATAGTGATTCCGCCCGTTGAATATTCTTTTAACAAATCAATGGTTGGGTATTTGTAATTGGATAAATCCAAAGTAGGATCAAACAATCCGAAATCAGCCACTAATTTTGAAGCCAAATTTTCTTCTATTATATCTTCTTCTGGCGCTTTTTCAATTACAAATGTTTCGTCATTGGTATGAATGATTTCGGGGAAAGGAGGTGGTGTTATTTCAACAGGAGCATTCTTTAAAGTAATTTCCGAAGAATTACTTATCGTAGGCTTTAGCGCTTCTTTATTGAGTTCGAATTGGGACCCCGTTGCCTTTAAGTGTATTCCTTCTATTTCCTCATCCTCATCGTTGTAGTCATAGGCTTCTTCTACGGCATATTCTTCCAAGTTGTAGGCGCTTGTATTATTTGCAGTTGAGCCTAAACCTGTTTTTATTTCTTTTTTAGTGTTTTCGAAGAAGGATTGGATTTTGTCGGGTGAAATTTTGATTTTGAAAATCAAATAGATGATAAGCCCAAAAAACAAAACCAATAAGGTTCCTATTTTACCAATATAATCTTGTAAAAACATATTCAATTCATAGCCAACAGTGCCACCCAACTCGGGTAGGGAAGTAGCAAAAAAACTAAATAATATTGATAAGATGATAACCACGAATAAGTCCCAAAACCATATATTTTTTAGCTTTTTGAGGGGTAAGTTTAACGCTAAAAAAAGGCCAGTGAGGAAGAATAATCGGACAAAGAGAAAGGAGGCAATTCCAAAACCTTTGTAAACGATTAAATCTGCTAGAAAAGCTCCAAATTTCCCTAGCCAATTCTGAACTGTTTCACTACGAGACAGAGTACCCAAGGCACTTTGATCGGCTTGACCGTAGATGTAAAAGGAAATGAACGCCAATAATAGTGCAACTGAAAACAGTACCAAAAGACTGCCCAAAACGATTTTGTGTTGTTTTGTTAATGCCCAGGATTTGTCTATTGCAGATTTTGAATCGCTCTTTTTCTCTGTAGTTGCTTTTTTTATTGTTTTGGCCATTCTTGTTTGTACTATTAACTATAAAAATTTTGGCAAATAAATAATGATACCAATTGCTATTGCCGTCATTGCTGCAAAAAATACTGCCCCGGCTGCGATGTCTTTTATGAATCCGATTCGTTCATGAAATTTAGGATGAACAAAATCAGCTATTTTTTCGACTGCAGTGTTCAATCCTTCAATGCTCAAGACTAATCCGATAGCCAAGGTTTGAAACAACCATTCCGTTTTGGTGATATTGAAATAAACGCCTAAAATAATCAGTAATATGCCTATTGAAAATTGAGCCATGACACTGTGTTCGGTCGTAATTAATTTCACAGCTCCCTTAAAAGCGTAGCCTATACTTTTTAATCTTCCAGAAAAAAAGGCAGTGTCTTTTTGAAATTCCATTATTGACCTAAATTAAAGTACCGCATAAGCAGCTTCGTAATTTGGCTCGTTGGCAATTTCAGGAACTTGTTCCGTATGTATGATAGTTCCGTTTTCGTCAACTACAATAATGGCTCTTGAATGTAAACCAGCTAAAACACTATCAGTAATTTCCAATCCATTTGTTTTTCCGAAACTTCCGTCCTTAAAATCAGATAAATTGATTACATTTTCGATTCCTTCTGCGCCACAAAAACGTTTTTGTGCAAAAGGCAAATCTCTTGAAATACACAATACTTTGGTGTTTT
>CANHNG010000073.1 GCA_947461915.1 Flavobacteriaceae bacterium | reverse complement strand
TTACGGCATCCCCTTTTCCTTGCAATTCTATAAATCGTCTTTCGGCACGTGTTATGGGGCTTGCCGTCATAAATATTTTTAGCTCTGCATTAGGAAATACAACAGTTCCAATATCTCTTCCATCCATCACAATACCTTTATCTTTTCCCATTTCTTGTTGTTGTTCGACAAGCATGGAACGGACTTCCGAAATTTCGGCAACTTTACTCACATAACTAGAAACTTCGATAGTGCGAATTTCTTTTTCAACATTAACACCGTTCAAATACATTTCGGCAAAACCCAAATCAGGATTGAATTTGAACATTAATTTTATGTGAGGCAAACTGTTGATAAGTGATTGTTTATCAAAAAAATCTTTTCCAATATATCCATTTTGCATCGAAAATAAAGCAACTGCACGATACATCGCACCCGTATCGACATAAACATAGCCTAGATGTTTCGCCAATTCTTTTGCCAATGTACTTTTCCCTGTTGACGAAAATCCGTCTATTGCTATGGTAATTTTATTATTCAAAGTTTGGATTTAAAGTTTCAAAGATACGAAACAAATTATTCTTGAAAGTTAATGGTTAAACCAAATAAGCTCGTGTTTCCTGCTAGCGTATATTTCGAGTAAGAATAATTGAATTTCAATTTGTTGAATTTCAATCCAAATCCTAAAGAAATTCCAGAAAAAGTACGTTGTTCCAATAATTTTAATTCTTGTGATCTTCTAAAATTATAGCTCAATCTAAGATTAAATGATTTTTTAGGGAAAAGTTCTACCCCAAAAATTACATGTCGCAAAGCATTGCCAAACAGAGATACTTTTTTTTCGGTTGTACTTCCATCAAGAGAAGTTTGGGCCTGGGTAGGATTAGAAAAAGAAATGTTCCATTGCTGTAAATTGTCAAGCGTAAGATGCCATCTAACAGGTACATTTTCTAATTCTTGCGATACACCAGCCATAATTTCCAATGGTAATTTTTCATTTGCGCCATTATAGGTAGTGAACTGTGTCCCTATATTTCGAACCACTAAAGCCCAATTGACGTCATTGGCCTCGTCAATAAAAATAGCCCCCAAATCAATAGCCCCTCCAAAGGAATGGTAACTTTCCAATGTAGAGGAAATCAGTTTTCCATTAGCACCAATAAAAAGATTGCTATTGGGTACATTATAGGCATAGCCGAATGAAAGCGCTATTTCACTACCCGTAAATTGAGATGTGGCTTGACCGTTTTCATCATAACCTTCAAATTTACCATAATTCACATAATTTATTCCCGCTTGAAGAGTTTGTAAATGACGGTCATACGTATATGCATACGAAGCGGTTCCGTATGTAACTTCGCCAAAATAACTGCCATAATTTAAAGCCAAATGATTGTCCATTTCTGCGTTAATTGTCGCGGGGTTAAAATGGGCTTGATTTACATCATCATCGTAAATTGTTATCGTTTTACCCCCCATGGCTGCCTGTCTTGGTGAAGTTACCAAATTCAAAAACTGATAAATATACTTCCCTCCTATTTGACCGTATGAAACAGTGCAAACCGAAAATAAAAAAAGTAATAAAAGTTTTTTTTTCATACTTGAAATAGTTATTCTGTATAGTAAAACGCAAATGCGAAGATAAAATTATAATGGTAAAAATCGCCTTTTTCAGGTCGAAGTTTCAAAGTAAATTCTAATTGAAATAAAAATTCCATCCTGAAGTTTCAAGATGGAATAATAATTTATTGAAAGAGTTTTGATTATAATACTTTTGCGTTTTTCACCTTTTGGTTGGTGATGGCAATTTTCAATACATCAATCATCTCCTTAACATAATGAAACGTCATTCCTTCAATATACTCGAGTTTTATTTCGTCAATATCGCTCTTGTTTTCGTGACATAAAACAATTTCCTTAATGTTAGCTCTTTTGGCCGCCAAGATTTTTTCTTTTATTCCGCCAACTGGCAATACTTTTCCACGCAAAGTAATTTCACCAGTCATAGCTAATCCTTTTTTCACTTTCTTCTGTGTAAGTACCGAAACCAATGAAGTCAGCATCGCAATTCCTGCACTTGGTCCGTCTTTTGGAGTGGCACCCTCAGGGACGTGCAAATGAATGTTGTACTTTAGCAACATATCAGGATTCAGACCTAAATGTTCTGCGTTGGCTTTGATATATTCCAAAGCTATTGTTGCCGATTCCTTCATTACCGTACCTAAATTTCCCGTAATGGTCATCCCTCCTTTTCCGGGAGAAATCAAGGATTCTATAAAGAGGATATCTCCTCCGACGCTTGTCCAAGCCAATCCAGTGACTACTCCAGCTACATCATTACTTTCGTATTTATCTCTTTCCAATCTAGGAACCCCAAGAACTTTTACAATATCTTCGTCACTCACTTTCTTGTTGTACTCCTCTTCCATCGCAATGGATTTGGCAGCATTTCGAATGACTTGAGCAATTTTTGCTTCCAATCCACGAACGCCAGATTCACGAGTGTATCCTTCGACAATTTTTTCCAATTGTTTTTTTCCAATGGTTAAATGCTTGTTGGTCAAACCGTGTTCTTTCATTTGTCTCGGGAACAAGTGCTGTCGGGCAATCTCCACTTTTTCTTCGATAGTATAACCCGACATTCTTATAATTTCCATTCGATCCCTCAATGCGGGTTGAATTTCAGACATATTATTGGAAGTGGCAATGAACATCACTTTGGATAAATCGTAACCCATTTCCAAGAAATTATCATAAAAGGAACTGTTTTGCTCCGGATCTAAAACTTCCAACAAGGCCGAAGACGGATCTCCTTGATGACTATTGGATAATTTATCAATTTCGTCCAAAACAAAAACCGGATTTGATGTTCCCGCTTTTTTTAAGCTTTGAATTATTCTTCCAGGCATTGCGCCTATATAGGTTTTTCTGTGTCCACGAATTTCCGCTTCATCACGCAAACCACCAAGAGAAATTCTCACATATTCCCTTCCCAAAGCTTCGGCAACTGATTTTCCAATGGATGTTTTACCAACACCTGGAGGTCCTGTTAAGCAGATTATAGGTGACTTCATGTCATTTCTCAATTTCAATACAGCCAAATGTTCTATCATTCTTTTCTTGACGTCTTCCAGTCCAAAATGGTCCCTGTCAAGAATTTTTTGGGCACGTTTTAAATCAAAATTATCTTTGGAATATTCGTTCCAAGGCAAGTCCAAAAACAGCTCTAAATAATTTCTTTGAATACCAAAATCAGGGGCTTGCGGATTCATTCTGCGCATTTTTGACAATTCCTTTTCGAAATGTTTTTGCGTGGTTTCATCCCATTTTTTCGTTTTGGCTTTGATGCTCATTTCATCAATTTCCTCTTCTTGTGAAACTCCTCCCAATTCTTCCTGAATGGTTTTCATTTGTTGGTGGAGGAAATATTCGCGTTGCTGTTGGTCTAAATCAAAACGAACTTTAGATTGAATATCGTTTTTCAATTCGAGTTTTTGCAACTCGATATTCATGTAACGAAGCGTTTCAAGCGCGCGCTCTTTTAAAGCATTAATCGAAAGTAAATCTTGTTTTTCCTTAACCGACAAATTCATGTTGGAAGTCACAAAATTGATTAAAAACGATTGGCTTTCAATGTTTTTGATGGCGAATGTAGCTTCGCTAGGAATGTTGGGACTTTCCTTTATGATTTGTATTGCTAATTCTTTTATAGAATCAATAATTGCCAAAAACTCAGTATCTTGTTTTCCCGGCCGTTTTTCGGAAACTTCCTCGATTTTGGCAGTAATATAGGGTGTTTCAGAAATAATGGAACCTATTTGGAAACGTTTTTTTCCTTGAAGAATAACGGTAACATTTCCATCCGGCATTTTTAGAACGCGCAAAATTCGGGCAACCGTTCCTATTTTGTGAATATCATTTTTTGCTGGATCTTCAATTTCCTCGTTCTTTTGGGCAACGACACCAATAACTTTACCCGAAGCATAGGCATCATTGATTAACTTTATAGATTTATCGCGACCGGCTGTAATAGGAATAACTACTCCTGGAAATAAAACCATATTACGCAAAGGCAAAATGGATAAGGAATCCGGTAATTCTTCATTATTCATTTCCTCCTCGTCTTCAGGGGTCAATAATGGAATTAAATCGGTTTCAGTGTCAAATTCCTGAAGTGACAGATTGTCAAGAGTGAGTATTTTATGGTTTGACATATTTTATTTAAGTCTTTTTGTCATTAAAAAAATTAATTTGCTAACAAATATAGGCCATCAGTACAATAGATTTAAATAAAATCGATGTATAACGCGGTAAATTCGTTTAACTTTTTAAAAAAGACAATCTTTATGCCAAAAATAAGTTTAAAACATATTTTAGAACCAAAAAGACTTAGACCATTTTTCAAATATAACTTATAATATGTTTTTCAACAGTTACTAATATATAAAAGGGACTAAAGCTCATCGTCAAAATCTGTTTTCTTCATAAAACTTAAAACGATATAACCCAGCAAAAAGAATACTACCAGAATTAAAATCGAATTCCGCATCGAATTTGTTATTGAACCCACAAAACCAAAAATAAAAGTTCCCAATACTATCGCGATTTTTTCAGTAACATCAAAAAAGCTAAAATACGTGGCATGGTCCTCAGTGTCGGGCAATAACTTGGAGTAAGTGGAGCGTGACAAGGATTGAATGGCGCCAAGCACCATGCCAATTGCGCCGCCAAGCGAGTAAAATTGTAAATTAATGTATTTGTTTTGAGCGTCCAATAAATAGGCTGCAAAACATATTAATCCCCAAATGGCGATAGTTAATTTTAAAGTTTTTATGTTACCAATGTTTTCGGATATTCTTGAAAAGAGATAAGCCCCAAAAATGGCCACTAATTGTATTAATAAAATTGTGATAATTAATTGGCTCGTTTCTATCTTCAACTCCACTTTTCCGTAAATACTAGCTAATAAAATTGTCGTCTGAACTCCAATGCTGTACAGAAAAAAAGCGATTAAAAACTGTTTTAAATCAGTCAGTTTTTTTAAACTTTGAAATACCACTTTTAGCTCCCTTAAACCTTTGAAAATAAAATCCTTTCTGGGTTTTTTATTGAATATATTATTGGGTAAATAATAAAATGTTACTTGTGCAAAAGCCATCCACCATATGCCAACGGACAAAAAAGAGATTCTAGCCGGCAAAGTAGGGTCTGTAATTCCATACCATTCCGGTTTCATCACCATTGTCAGATTAAAAATTAATAGAATTACGGATCCCACATAACCAAAAATAAATCCTTTGGCACTCACTCTATCGTATTGTTCTGGAAAAGCAATTTCAGGCAAATACGAATTATAAAAAACAACACTTCCCCAAAAACCAATACTGGCCAAAATTGTTGAAATGATTCCAATCCACAGTGTATCTTGATCTTTAAAGAAAAACATGCACATCACGGAAAGTGAACCCAAATAACAGAAAAACTGCATAAATCGCTTTTTATTTCCAGTGTAATCCGCTATCCCAGATAATATTGGAGATAAAATGGCAACAATCAAAAACGAAAAAGACAACGAATAGGACAATAAAGAACTGTTGAGAATTGATGTTCCCAAAAAATCAACCATTCCACCATTTTCGTTTGTCACAGACTCATAATAGATAGGGAAAACTGCCGTAGCAATCACCAAGGAATAAACGGAATTTGCCCAATCATAAAATGCCCAAGCGTTGATTAATTTAAGGCTTCCTTTTTCAAGTATTTTCATCTTTGCTGTATTATTTCGAAAATCAATTTATAAATTCTGAATGTTCAACTTGCTGTTTTTTCGGCTAAAGCCAAAGTAAATTGACAGCCCTATGAGCAACCATATCGTGAAATAAATCCAATTCCAAACGCTTAATTCAGCCATCATATAAAGGCAACAAATTAGTCCCAAGAGAGGAATTAACGATAAATTTTGTCTGTTTGACCAAATTGTCAATCCAAACAAGACAATCAAGAAAATCCACATCGGAATTTTGTGTTTGAACAAGCTGAAACCACTTTCGTATTTGATGGAATCATCAACAGGTAACCCTTTAATTACTGCTGTATATTTGGACTCATCTTGTTGGTATTGACTTAACATAAGTTCTAAATCAGGTGTTTCAGTGGTGCTGTTTTTAGAATCAACACGTACTAAATATTCATACACTTTGGCAAAGTGGTCTTTATCCAAAGAAGTAATTATATCGGCCGAACTTTTTATTTGGGTTTCATTAGTCAAAAAATCCATTGTTGCTTTTTTGTTGTAACCAAAGGAAAAAACAAGTCCAATAGCAATCAAAACCGGCATAAAAAATTTAGAATTTACATAAGGTGTTTTGAATTTCCCACGAGGAATATCCGTTTTATTTTGCAAAACCAAAACTCCGGCACAAACCAAAACAAAGGCAAACAAAGTTCCAATGCTACATAAATCAGTAACCATTGTTAGATTCAAAAACAAGGCAGGAATCGCAACCACAAAACCGGTTACCACGGTTGCATAAGAAGGAGTTTTAAATTTTGGATGCACTTTAGAAAACCTTTTTGGTAACAATCCGTCGCGGCTCATACTCATCCAAATTCGTGGTTGTCCCATTTGAAAAACCAATAAAACACTTGCCATGGCTACAACGGCGCTCACGGCAATAATTCCTGACATCCATTTTAAATCCAATTTATCGAAAACAAAAGCTAGAGGATCGCCTACATTCAACTCATTATAACTCACCATTCCTGTTAGCACCAATGCAATGGCGATATATAAAATAGTACAAATAATGATGGCCCACATCATTCCCTTTGGCAAATCGCGTTGCGGATCTTTGCATTCTTCAGCCGTGGTGGAAATGGCATCGAAACCAATATAAGCAAAGAAAACCGCCGAAACGCCTTTCAAAACACCACTAACCCCATTTGGTGCAAACGGATGCCAATTTGCCGTATCCACGTAAAAAAGACCAACGGCAATTACCAAGAGTACAATGAATAATTTAACGGCAACCATCATATTACTGGCATTTCTGGATTCTTTCATCCCACGATATACCAAAGCCGTAATCAAAATAATAATTAATAATGCCGGCAAATCAGCCACAAAATGGAAGGAGCCAATTACTGGAGATGTCGTCCAAGCGGTATATGATGCTTGTAAACCCGTACTTAAATTTTCAAAAGATTTTCCGCCTTGCATCAAGGCTATGGCATCTTTAAAACCATTCGATGCAGTCAAATAATCCATTTGAACCCATTGGGGCAAATGAATTCCGCCACTTTCGAGCAAGCCGGTGAAATAATCACTCCACGAAATTGCTACCGTGATATTACCAATGGCATACTCCATAATCAAGGCCCAACCAATAATCCAAGCAATTATTTCTCCAAAGGCAACATACGAATAAGTATAGGCGCTTCCAGAAACAGGAACCATTGAGGCGAATTCAGCATAGGCAAAAGCTGCAAAACTACAAGCTAAAGCAGTGAACAAGAATAGAAAAATAACTGCTGGACCGCCGTCTGCACTGGCTTTTCCAATGGTGCTGAAAATTCCGGCTCCAACAATTGCTGCAATACCAAAAGCGGTCAAATCTCTTGCCGTCAAGTGTTTTCCCAAAGCTTCATGTCCATCAGATTCATTTTTTGCCACTTGCCTTAAAATG
>CANHNG010000072.1 GCA_947461915.1 Flavobacteriaceae bacterium | reverse complement strand
TTGAATGCTAGTAATAATTAAAACGCCTTACTTTAGCAATATATTTCGCTAATCGAATGACTTGATGGCTATAACCAAATTCGTTATCGTACCAAATATACAAAACGATATTCTTGCCATCTTTTGAAACAATGGTGGCATTACTGTCATATATTGCTGGAGCCGATGTGCCAATAATATCCGAAGAAACCAACTCATTATTCAAGGAATATTTAATTTGTTCGACCATTTCTCCTTCTAGTGCATATTTTTTCATAATGGCATTTACGTTTTCAATCGAAGTTGTATTGGCAACTTCAAGACTCAAAACCACTAAAGATCCGTTAGGAACTGGTACCCGAATGGCATTTGAAGTTAATTTACCTTCAAGCGAAGGTAATGCTTTGGCGACAGCAGATCCCGCTCCAGTTTCTGTAATTACCATATTCAAGGCGGCAGCTCTACCACGACGGTATTTTTTGTGCATATTGTCGACTAAATTCTGGTCGTTAGTATAGGAATGAATGGTTTCCAAATGGCCTTTTACAATTCCCAAAGTTTCTTCCACAACTTTCAATATAGGAGTTATGGCATTAGTGGTACATGACGCTGCCGAAAAAATATTGATTTCGTCAGGGTTATATTCGTTTTGATTTACACCATAAACAATATTTGGAACCCCTTTTCCAGGAGCAGTTAGCAAAACTTTAGTAACTCCTTTTGAAGTTAAATGTCTTGCTAGGGCTTCTTGAGTGGTGAAAGCACCAGTGTTGTCAATTACTAAAGCATGATCAATATCGTATTTTGTATAATCTATTTCTTCAGGACTATTTGCTGTAATAACATGTACGGTTGTTCCATTTATAATCAAAGCACCGTTTGTAACATCGGCAACTATGGAGCCCATAAAATCCCCATGAATCGAATCATATCGCAATAAAGAAGCTCTTTTTTCTAATGAAACTGCGTCGTTTTTATCTCGTGTAACAATGGCTCTCAATCGCAATTGATTTCCTTTTGCCATTTTCGACATTAATTCGCGAGCTACTAATCGACCAATTCTACCAAAACCGTAAAGTACCACATCCTTTGGTTGAATTTCCTCCGTGTTCTTGGCGTTTTTTAATTTGTCGAGAACAAAATATTTGGCATTTTGATATTTATCGCTTTCCAAATGATATTCATGAGTCAGTTTGCCAATATCTAATTTTGATGGAGGCAAATTCATCGAGTAAATAGCTTTGGCAATTTCAACAGAATCAAAAACAGAAATTGGTTTGCCCACAAATTCTCGAGCATATCCGTGCAAGTTGATAATTTCACTTACATTTTTTTCAATCAATTGATTCCGGAATAAAACCATCTCGATGGATTTGTCATACCATAAATCGCTTATGATTTTTATAAATTCGACTCCAGCTCTTCGTCTGGCTATTTGTGTTGAAACTTCTTTTTCGTATACAATTGTATTCTTCATATTGAAATTAGATAGAAATATTAATTAAATTTTGTGCAAAAGTATATCTTTTAACTGTTTTACGAAAACGATTGCGGGATTATTTTTCAAAAAAAAACCGTCCCGATTTATCGGGACGGTTTTCTGTTTTTGGGTTGGAAATGTTAAAGGATAATTTGTAATAATTGCCCGTTTTTGCCCATCATTTCAATTCGCATACTTTGGTTCTCATCTTTTTGGTTCAAAAGTTTTGAAACCGTTTCGATGTCCGTTACTTTTGCATTGTCGATGCTTAAAATAATATTCCCCTTAAGCTCTTCCTCATATTGTTTTAGGTTTGCATTACTTATGGATTTAATTTTTACGCCATAATCCAAATGGAATTTCTTTTTATCATTGGCGTCTATGTTCTCCAATTCCATTCCTTTGAATTCTGTGCCAAACAATTCGTTTTTGCTTAAAATAACAGGAACCACTTTGTTTTTTCCATCCCTAATAAAGGTTACTTGCACCTTGTCGTTAGGTCTTTTTGTGTTGATGTACCCTGAAAGATCGGCAAAAGTAGCCACGTTTTGCTCGTCTAATTTTATGATAATATCCCCTTTTTGAAGTCCTGCTTTCTCGGCTCCAGATTTTGTATTCACTTTTTTGATGTAAAAACCTTGTGTTTCAGTAACGCCCAATTCTTTTGAAGCAGTAGCATTTAATTCGCCTCCTTCAACTCCTAATATGCCTCTTTGAACGTTTCCAAATTCCATAATATCCTCAATTATTTTTCGGGTAATATTCGAAGGAATCGCAAAAGAATAACCAGTATAACTGCCTGTTGGAGACGAAATCATGGTGTTGATACCTATTAATTCACCCTTGGTATTTACCAATGCGCCACCACTGTTTCCGGGGTTAACGGCCGCATCGGTTTGGATGAAAGATTGAATGCCGCTAGTATCCAAGTTTCTGGCTTTTGCTGAAACAATTCCAGCGGTTACGGTAGAAGTTAAATTATATGGGTTTCCGACGGCTAAAACCCATTCACCAATTTTCACCGAATCAGAATTGGCAAAAACGGTATAGGGTAATTTTTCATCGGTAGTAATTTTCAATAATGCAATATCCATTTTAGAATCGGTTCCTATCAGTTTCGCTGGATATGATTTTTTATTATTCAAAGTAATTTCAATTTCCGAGGCGTTTTTCACCACATGGTTATTGGTAACAATATACCCATCTTCAGAAATAATTACTCCTGAACCCGTACCCACTTGCTCTTGTGATTGTTGTCCGCCAAAGCCATAAAAGAATTCCATCAAAGGATTGTTGATGGTTTGTCGGGACACATTTTTTACGTGAACCACAGTGTGAATGGTCTTGTCGGCAGCTTCAGTAAAGTCGACTGCCTCTGCTGATAATCCAACCGTCCTCCCATAGGAATTGGGAGCATCAGTTACAATGGAGTTTTTGTTAGTAGAAAAATAGCCATTGTTGTCAAATAACAATTTGTAGGCGCTAAGAGTAAGGACTCCGCTGAACAATGACACTAGGAATAGACTTGAAATTCGATTCATGATAGTATGATTTTTATGTTATTGAACGTAAAATTATACATTTTCATATTTCAAAAAAACAGTTTAACGTTCTTTAACAATGATTAACATTTCATTAATAGTTTGTACTTTTGCGTTACACAATTTAACTAAAATGCAACTAGAATTTTATAAATACCAAGGGACCGGAAACGATTTTGTGATGATTGACAATCGATTGGGAATTTTTCCAAAGGAAAATGTCCAACTTATTGCTCATTTGTGCGACAGACGTTTCGGAATAGGAGGAGACGGTCTTATCTTATTGGAAAACGATACCAATACCAATTTTAGAATGGTCTATTACAATTCTGACGGAAACCAAAGTTCCATGTGTGGTAATGGTGGTCGTTGTTTGGTGGCTTTTGCCAAAAAACTAAACGTCATCAATAGCAGTTGTACTTTTATTGCTACCGATGGCTTGCATCATGCCACAATAGCGGATGATGGATTGGTTTCCTTGCAAATGATTGACGTTATTCATGTAAAAATAACACCTGATTATGTGTTTCTAAATACAGGTTCTCCACATCACGTGCAGTTGGTGGAGGACTTGAAAAACTATAATATAAAAGAAAACGGAGCGGCCATTCGATACGGCCAATTATATGGAGCAGCAGGGAGTAATGTTAATTTTGTAAAACAAATCAATGCGGAAACTTTTTCACTCCGAACTTATGAAAGAGGTGTGGAAGACGAAACGCTCTCCTGCGGAACTGGTGCAACCGCTGTTGCTATTGCAATGAATGCAATTGGGAAAACCAATAGTACTTCCATACATTTGAATGTAGAAGGTGGAAAATTAGAAGTTTCTTTTGATGAAAATAATGGACAGTTTACCAATATTTTCCTTAAAGGACCTGCGGAGTTTGTGTTTAAAGGAGAAATAGATATAATTACGAATTAGAAAAATAGATATGAGTAATGAGATTCTAATTCCAGATGATATTATCAGCAGTAAAATTTACTTGATAAGAAACCAAAAAGTTATGTTAGATAAAGATTTATCGGAACTTTATGCTGTAGAAACTAAACAATTAAAGCGACAGGTTCGTAGGAATTTGGAAAGATTTCCTGAGGATTTTATGTTTGAGCTTAGTCAACAAGAATTTGATAACTTGAGGAGCCAATTTGGCACCTCAAGTTGGGGAGGTTCAAGATATATGCCTATGGCTTTTACAGAACAAGGGGTTGCAATGTTGTCGAGTGTTCTTAACAGTCCAACTGCTATAAAAGTCAATATACAAATTATACGTGTCTTTACTAAAATAAGAGAAATGCTTACTGATACATTGAGTCTGAAATTAGAAATTGAAGAAATCAAAAAGAAACTTTCTAATCATACTCAAAATATTGAACTGGTTTTTAACTATCTTGATGAACTGATTGATAAAAAAGAAAATACAGAACCAAGAAATAAAATTGGTTATAAAAACGATTAAAAGTCCAGCATAATTTCTGTTTAAAGTGCAAATTGAAATATAATTAAACATCTAACCCCCAGCTTCTAACTTCGGACTTCAAACTCAACTTTCAATGATAACTTTAAAAGGTGACAATATATATCTACGAGCGCTCGAGCCCAACGATTTGGAGTTTGTTTATGCTATGGAAAATGACCAAAGCATTTGGGAAGTAAGCAATACGCAAACGCCTTATAGTCGGTTTTTGGTGAAGCAATATCTTGAAAATGCCCATCAAGACATCTATGAAGTCAAGCAATTGCGATTGGCAATTTGTCAAGATGAGGATTTTCCTGCTTTGGGATTAATTGATTTGTTTGATTTTGACCCCAAGAATAATAGGGCAGGAGTTGGAATTGTCATTCAGGGAAACGAAAATAGAAATCAGAATATTGGTTCCGAAGCCCTAGAAATGTTGATTCGGTATTCTTTTCGCCATCTTAATTTACATCAATTGTATGCAAATATTGGTAGCGAAAATAAAGCTAGTATAGCACTTTTTACTAAATTTGGCTTTCAAAATATTGGCACAAAAAAAGATTGGACATTGGTAAACGGAACCTATAAAGACGAGGTCATTTTCCAATTAATTAATACTAAATTTTAAAATTTCAGTTTTGGACTTAAAAAAAATCATTTCAATAGTTGCTGTTGCGTTTATTTCAGGATTACTGATTTATGGGGGCATAGTAGCCAATCAAATTTTTTCTAAAAACACTAAATTTTCAGAAAACGAACTCTATGTTTATGTGCCGACAGGCTCTACTTATGAAGATGTCAAGAATATAATTACCCCTTTTGTAGAAAATATGAATCGTTTTGAAATGGTAGCCGATAAAAGAAGCTATCCTGAAAATATAAAACCAGGACGGTTTTTATTCTCCAAAGGAATGAATAGTTATCAGTTGGTTAAAGCTCTGAGAAGCAATGTTCCTGTGAATTTAGCTTTCAACAACCAAGAGCGTTTGGAGAATTTGGCAGGAAGGGTGGGTTCTCAAATTGAGGCGGATAGCTTGTCATTGATGACTTCTTTCAAAGATTCTATTTTCTTAAAAGAAAATGGTTTTACTGATGAGAATGTCTTGGCAATGTTTATTCCGAATACGTATGAAATTTATTGGAATACTTCGGCTGTAAAATTCCGAGACAAAATGATAAAAGAATACCGTAATTTTTGGAATAAAGAACGTACAGAAAAAGCGGTAAGACAAGGATTATCAACAATTGAAGCGACAATTTTGGCTTCAATAGTACACAAAGAATCCGTTAAAAAAGACGAAAGACCCAGAATAGCAGGGGTTTATTTGAATCGAATGAGGCAAGGAATGCCGCTTCAGGCTGATCCTACTGTAATCTATGCCATAAAAAAGAAGTCAAATGATTTTGACCAAGTGATCAAGAGAGTATTTTACAACGACTTGACCATGACTTCGCCTTATAATACGTATGTGAATATTGGGCTTCCTCCTGGACCCATTGCAATGCCTGACATCACAGCGCTTGAAGCGGTGCTAAATCCAGAAAAACACAATTTCATTTATTTTTGCGCTAGCGTAGAACATTTTGGGTACCATGAATTTGCTACTACTTTAGCAGAACACAGTGTAAACGCCAAAAAATATTCTGATTGGATAAATGGTCAGGGAGTAAAAAGATAAGGCTTTAAGAAACCAAACTCTATTTTGTAGTTGTTTGAGTCATAAATTAGTGTTTCTTCACTGTATATTTTTGAATTTTTCAGTCGAAATAAACCCGAATTCGCATAAATTTTTCGAATTTTTGAGGCTGATTGGATTAATATTGGTGTGAAATTTCACTTTTTTGAACTTGATTTTATCTATTTTTTGATTGGGGAGGATTTCAGCAATACCTCATAATCAGTAGTGTTCGGAAGTATTTTTAACTATAGCTTTTTTACTTTTTGTATAAGTTTAAACCTTTGATTATCAGTCGTATTATTTTTATCTTATATTTGCAGGCAGAAATTTCTTGACGGGACAGCGTTTTGAAGAAAAACAATTTATGATAAACAAATGGTCTTTTTATGCCAGTTTAACTATTATTATAGCTTTTTTAAGCTTGGGTTTTAAACCTTTCGATTTAGATGGCAACCAATGGTTTCTTTCAAATAATACAAATGAAACCCACTACTTATTTCCATCTCAAAAACAAAAAGAATACACTAATTTGAGTGTTCCTTTTACAGGAAAATACTTTATTGGTTATAAAGAAGCTATTGCCTTCAGAGAGTCTCAGTGTCAATACAAAAAAATTAATTCTCTAGGTTATTTGGATAAATATCAATTTGGTATGGAAACTTTAAAAACCGTTGGGATTAATAATAGTGCAGCATTTTTGAACAGTCCTAGAATGCAAGAAGAAGCATTCGTTGCCTTGTTATCCAAAAATAAATGGGAGTTACAAGATGAAATCTTGAAATATGACGGAAGAGTACTTAATGGAATCAAGATTACGGAGTCTGGAATCCTTGCTGCTGCACATTTGGGAGGTGTAGGTTCCGTGAAAAGATATTTTAGAACTAATGGAAAAAGATATATGAAAGATGCTTTTGGAACCTCGGTAAAGACATATTTGAGAGTCTTTAGTGGTTATGAAACATCATTTATAGTTGCTGACAGTAACGCAAATGTTTATTAGTTTTAAATAATTTCATTTAACAATAAAAAAGCTGTCCAAAATATTTTAGACAGCCTTTATAATTAATTTTAACGCGTACTAAAGGCCTTTTACAATTTCGCCATTTGGACGAACTGTCAATCTACGAACGTCTTTGTTTTTTTTAATCTTAAGATTGTATTGCTTTTTAATTATATCGCCCTCTTCTTGGGTATAGAGGAATTTGTCATTAACGATTTTCCATCCAGGAAATTTTTTGTAAACAGAATAAATCACTTGGCTTGGAAGTATTACGTTTTTATAATTTTCAACAACGCGAATTAGTTTTCCTTTTTCGTCATACGTTGCTGCCAGAGTCCCTTTTTTTATTTGCATAACCAACAAATACTCGTCATAACCTTCATTATCTTTTCCAAGGTCGTAGGCAATAAATTTTTCTTCAATCCTCTTGATGTTGCTATCTGGGTTTTTGTCCGGAATATAGACAGAAAAATCTGCCCCAGCTTTCTTAATTACAATTTCGGGTAAACTTATTACATCAATTTTTCCTTCCTCTTTCTGTGGTTTCTTTTGAGAATAAGAGGAGGTTAGCAAACCAAAAAACAATAAAAAAATAATAGATGATTTCATAATATTTAGTTTTTTAAATTAATAATACTGCTCGATGAATTTAAGGTTTAATATACTTTT
>CANHNG010000071.1 GCA_947461915.1 Flavobacteriaceae bacterium | reverse complement strand
TCTAAAGTCACGATTGACCGTGTTTTCAAGCGTTTTAGATTGTATCAATATTTTACCCATATCGTAAGCGGTGAGGATTTTCCCAATTCGAAGCCACATCCAGCCATATTTGAGCATGCCGCTTCATTATCGATTGCACCAAAAGAGAACTGCATCGTGATAGAAGACAGCGCTAATGGCGTTATTGCAGCAAAAGCGGCAGGGATTTTTTGTGTAGGTTATGTAAGCGAACATTCAAAAAAACAAGATTTATCCCCAGCAGATTTGGTAATTAACCATTTTGATGAATTGAGTTTTAAAAAAGTGGTTGTTATCAATAGGTAAATTCTACAGTATCAATAGGATGTTCGATGATTGAAATTATCCTTTGCAACAGTAATTTTTTTGGTAAACTTACTTCCGCAACGAAATCATTAAAAATTTCACAAACTTCGATTTAGACTAAATTATTCAAATACTCATACACTTTATCCGTAGGCATTCCCATAACATTGGCATAAGAACCTTCTATTTTTGAAACACCCACAAAACCAATCCATTCCTGTATGCCGTAAGCACCCGCTTTGTCAAAAGGCTTGTAGTTCTCAATATAATAGCGAATTGCATCCTCGCTTAATTCATTGAAAGTTACTTTTGTTATTTCGTGAAGCAGCTTGGTTTCGCTATTGGTTTTAAAGCAAACCGATGTGATTACTTCATGAGTGGCATTCGATAATGATTTTAGAATAGTAAAAGCATCTTGTTCGTCTTTTGGTTTGCCTAAAGCTTTGTTGTTGTGCCAAACGATGGTGTCGCTCGTGATGAGGATTTCATTGGCTTGCAATTCGCCTTCAAAAGCATTGGCTTTTAATTCGGCCAAATAGTTGGTAATTTCCTCAGCTTTTAATTCTAGCGGATAAATTTCTTCGATATCTTTTAGTCTGATTTCGAAATCCAAGTCTAAATCTTTGAAAAATTGCTGGCGTCTTGGTGAACCCGAAGCGAGAACCAGGTGATAGTTGCGTAATTTATTTTTAAGCATGGTTTTTTATGTTTAGGCTAATTACCACAATAGAAAGTATTCCGAAAAATAGCACCCATTTTAGAACGGCACTCAGGTGGTGAAAATCTTTTGTTTGCGACGCAGGTAAGATTTTGAGAGTAAAATAAATAAGTGGCGCTAGTATAAAGACAACGCCATAAATGGTGCTAAGGATTAATCCCGACTGAAATAGGTAGTAATTGAGATAATATAAGACACAAATGATGGGAATTATACTCAATCCAAAAACAAGTTTTGTGGTTCGTTTTACCCCAAAAACAATCGGTAGGGTTTGCATACTTTGCTTAGAATCCCCTTTTACGTCTTCCAAATCCTTGACAATTTCCCGAATAAAATTCAGGAGAAAGGCAAAAATGGCATAATCCAAAAGTATTCCGAAAAGCAATCCCATAACGGGTCTGTTTTCATCAAAAGTGACAGGATATAGATCGAAAATTCCAACGATTAAGAGGCTTAACGAAAGAAGCAGCGCGACAATTAGGTTTCCAATAAGCAAACTTTGTTTCAGCCTTGTGGCATAAAAATAAAGTGTTGCTGCAATAAGTATAAAAAGGGAAGCAAAACTGGGTTTGTCAATTATATTTGATAAATAAAATCCAATGAAAACTCCAATAAAGGTGCAACCAATGTACAAATTATATCCCTTGGTTTCAGAAATGGATTTGCCGATAATAACGGCATCCGGCTTGTTATCTGAATCGGTTGCTACGTCCAAAATAGCATTGATTATATAACCGCCAGCAGCTATGGATACGGTTGCCAGAACCAATAACCCATATTGCCAATCGGACAAAGCCAAAGGGATGTTTTGTAATTTCAAAAATCCATATCTAAAAAGGAGCTGCATCAAGGCTAGCATCAGTAGATTTTGATACCGAATCAGTTTTAAAAAATTCATGGAGTTTTTTTTGGTTGATTTTAAAAAAAGCATTGCAAATATATCAAATAAGCACAACAAGAGGTCTGATGGTTCTATTTTAATAGTTTTTATAGAGATAGCCCCCGAGCATAAAAAATCCTGTAAGAACCGCCATCACTATGATGGATTTCTGGTAATTTCTACTTTTGTCCGCTAGGTTTAAGCCGATTAAACCAAAAAACAACAGCGTTACATAAATTGCAGGATACATTTGAAAGGCGCTAATAAAGCGGCCTTTGAGTAGTAGGAGGAAAGCGCGTTGCAAGCCACAACCCAAACACTCCACTCCGAAAAGGGTTTTACTCCAACAGGGAAGCATATATTTTTCTAAATTCAAAGGTGCTATTTTTTTGAATTACTATTTAACAAAAAACATTTTCAATACTAAATGATACTATTTTAAAGTTCCTTACTTTTGGAAATCCAACGGTTAAAGATATGAAAAAGATTGTAATTCCGATATTGATTTTGGCAATCCTAGTTGCCTTATACGAGCAAAGAAGTGCACAAAAAAATGTATATGTAATGGTTATTGCCATTGTGGTTTTTATGTTCGGGATGATGCGTTTGAGTAGTAAAACATCAAGTAAAAATAAACAAAAAGAAGAAGATAATGTTTAGTAAAGGAGATAAGGTTAGCGTACTTGATGAGGCTATAAATGGCGTGGTGGTTTCGGCCAAGGATAAGGAAGTGACCATAGAGACGGAGGATGGTTTTATGATGACTTTTTTTGAAAATGAATTACTTAAAATAAAAAATTCTAGCAACTTATTAGATTCTATTAAAAGTATTAATGCTCATTCTATTGCTAAGGAAAAAGAAATTCCAAAACCCCGAAGTTTCGTCAAAGAACGCAAAGATAAGCATGAGATTTCGGCACCGGAATTTGATTTACACATCGAAAAATTGGTTTCCCATCATCGTAGCATGTCTAATTATGACATCCTCACCTTGCAGTCTGAAACGGCAAAACGACAACTAGAATTTGCTATACGAAACCGAATCCCGAAAATTGTTTTTATTCACGGTGTTGGCGAAGGAATTTTAAAATCGGAATTGGATTTTTTATTGGGGCGTTATGAAAATGTTGTATTTCAAGACGGCAATTATCAAAAATACGGCTTGGGAGCCACGGAGGTATTTATCAAGCAGAATAGTAAATAAGTTAATTTAATTCTCCAATTGACATTAGTCAAATCACAATTCATATTTCATAACTTTGCGCCAATGAAAAAAGTATATCTCGATAACGCCTCTACCACACAACTACGTCCGGAAGTAGTTCAGGAAATGACAAAAGTGTTATTGGAAGACTATGGTAATCCCTCGTCAACGCATAGTTTTGGGAGAAACGCTAAAAGTATTATAGAACTTTCTAGAAAAGCAATCGCTAAACAGTTAAATTCTTCTTCCCAAGAAATTATTTTCACTTCCTGCGGAACAGAAGCTAATAATTGGATTCTTCGTTCGGCGGTAAAAGATTTGGGGGTAAAACGAATTATTACCAGTAAAATAGAACATCACGCTGTTTTATTTACGGCACAAGCCTTGCAAAAAGAGTTTGACATTCAAGTGGATTATGTGGCGGTTAAACCTAATGGCGAAATTGATATTACAGATTTGGTGGATTTGCTTTCCCAAGAAACAAAAACCTTGGTAAGCCTGATGCATGTCAATAACGAAATAGGAACGGTGTTGGATTTGGATAAAGTGGGACGTATTTGTCAACAACACCATGCGCTTTTTCATTCGGATATGGTGCAATCCATAGGTAAAACTGAAATTGATTTGCAAACACTGCCTATTGATTTTATGGTGGCAAGTGCTCACAAATTTCATGGACCAAAAGGGATGGGTTTTGCTTATGTAAGAAAAAATTCTGGATTGCAGCCTCTTTTTTATGGTGGCGAACAAGAAAAAGGGTTAAGACCTGGAACCGAATCTGTGCATCAGATTGCTGGTATGGCAAAGGCTATAGTACTTTCTTATGACAATTTGGATAGGGAAAGGAGTCATATTTTGGATTTAAAAAATTATTTGATTAGCCAACTCGAGATTGAATTTCCGAATTTTGAAATCAATGGTACTCAAGAGGGTTTTTATACTATTTTGAATGTTTTATTGCCTTTTTCGCAAGACAAAACCGCGATGATTTTGTTTTATTTAGACATGAAAGGTATTGCTGTTTCACGAGGAAGTGCTTGCCAGTCTGGCAGTAACAGACCATCTCATGTCCTGGCAGAGACACTTTCGAATGAGAATTTACAAAAACCAAGTTTACGGATTTCCTTTAGTCATTTCAATACCAAAGAAGATTTGAATTTGTTGTTGGATGCTTTGAAGAGTATTTAAAAAATAAATTTTTTCAAATCTCCAATATCTTTGTTTTTTGAACGGCTTTTTCTGAATATTTATTCATGATTAATCTTGCTTTAAAAAAACACAAAGTAGATTCTGCTCCTTGGTTAATGTTAATTATAGTGTCTTCTAATCCATCATAAGAAGCTCCGTTTTCGGTGTTGTACATAATTTGTTTCAGGTGATTGTTTCCTAAAAACCAATTAAAAGCTACTTCAATTTGTTCTTTATATTTTACGTTTCCAGTTATTTGGTAAAATAAATCTAAAGTGATTATTGTAGTTGCCACTTCAATGGGTTGTTCTCCATAAAATACTCTTTCGTTTTCTTTCTTGAACCATCCTCTATTAGATATTACCTTGAGTTGCCCCTTCATGAAATAGTGTGACAAAAGAAAATCAAAGGTTATTGTGGCAATTTTTAAATATTTGGGTTCTCCTATTGCCAAATAGCTGAACATCATTGCTTCGGGGAGAACATTGTTCACATAAGTCATGTAATCCTCATACCAGCACCAAGATTCCTCAGAATTGATATTATAAAGCTCCAATAACTTATCGGCAAGTTGCTCAATATATACCCGAACAGTTTCTTCTGGATAAATGGAATAGTAGTAATACAATCCTTTTAGGGTATAGGCGATAGCCCTTGGCGAGGTTATCTCGTATATTCTTTTGGATACGTTTTTCCAACAATTTTCGGCTCTAAGTACTAAATCTAAAGGAAGTATTTCTTTGTGTGAAATGACATAACCCAGACTCCATAGTGTTCTGCCATTGGCATCTTCAAGATTGACTTCTAAATTTTGTAAAGTTAATTGGTGATCAAAATTTTTATAATTGTCAAAAAAACCATCTTCTCGTTGAATATCTTCTATAAAATTCAAATAGATATCCGCCAATTTTAAAACGTCTTCATCGTAGTAAAGAGAATAATACATCACAATATTGATTAATGCTCTCGCATTGTCATCTAAGGTGTAACCCGATTCAGGGTCCGGCTCGCTAAATTTTGAAAATTGCAACATTCCATAATCCGTGGTAAGTTTCTTAATATGGTCTATTTTTATTGGGGGTAAGCTGAATTTCAAATCTTCTTCGCGGTTCGTTAATTCTCCAAATAATAGCCCATATTTGATGGCAACATTTTCCCAAATTGTCGAATGGGAGAGGGAATAAGCATTTTTTTCCATTGCAACTCGTTTTTCTTTATTTTCAATAAGTTCCAATATGGCTTTTTGAAATTCAAGAGGATTGTCAAACGCCTTCAATAATATTCCGTTGCCATCTTCCAAGGCTTCTAAGGCATGGGGTATTGGTGTGGAGATAACAGCGCAACCACAACTAAGCGCATAGGCAAAGGTGCCGCTCACCGCCTGATTGGGGTCTTTGGAAGAAAATAAATAAATGTCTGACAAGGTTAAATATTCCAATAATTGTTTCAATTCAAGATATTCATTTATAAACAGGACATTATTTTCTAACTTAAGTTCTTTGACAATATCTATTAGTTTTTTTCGGTATTTTTCGCCTTCTCTTTTGACTATTTCAGGATGTGTTTTTCCTATGATCATATATATGACTTCAGGATGTTTAGTAACGATTCTAGGTAAGGCATATAACACAGTTTCAATGTTTTTGTTTTCGCTAATCAGTCCAAATGTAGACATCACGATTTTATCCGAATAGTGATATTTGTCTTTCAATAGTTCCTTTTGTTCCCAAAGTACGGTATGTGTTCCATGGGGAATTATATTTATTTTCGATTCCTGACAACTATATTCTTCGGTCAAAATCTCCTTTGATTTATTGGTTAGCACCACAATTCTATTAGACAAATCAACAATTGCCTGAACTACTTTTTTTCTTTTTTCTTCTGGATCTGGTAATACCGTGTGAAAAACCGTAATTATAGGTTTGTTAAGTGCCAGTAGAAAAGCGAGGAAATAATCGCCATATTCGCCACCATGAAGTCCAAATTCGTGTTGTATGCACACCATTCCGATGTCATTTCGCTCATTTATCTTTTCCGCAATTAGTCTGTAATCCTCTATAGATGATGATGTAATGATGTATTTTACCTCAGCCCCATATTCAAATTGCTGTTTGCTATTTTGTAGCGCACAAACTTCAATGGGAAGGGTGTTCCCAAAAACTTTTTTTACGGAGTTAACGATATCATTCGAAAAAGTGGCCAACCCACATTCTCGAGGTGGATAAGAACTCACAATCAGCATTTTTATTCCTTTTTCATATTTCATGTTATTTATTTTTAGGATTTGATTTTTAATTCATTTAACAATTCATTTATTTTCATTTTAACAACAGCTGTATGTTTGTCAGCAGCGCCATAATAGATATAAAGATCTTCTCCAAACAAGGCGTGACCAGTGGGGAAGACTACATCATTGACTTCTCCTTCTATTTCCCACTGTTTGGTGGGGGAGAAGAGTGGTATATCCAATCTTGAGATTTCAACTTCGGGTTTGTCTAATTGCAACAAGGCAGCCTTGGCATGATAAATACACCCTGTTGTTGTTTCTTGTGCACTGTGGTAAATTAATAACCAGCCATCAGCCGTTTCGATAGGAGGGCCTCCAGCTCCAATGTAATTTACTTCGAAAATTCCCTTAGGATCAAGAACAATATAATCCGCCAGATTTTCGATATATTTTTTCCAAAATAGGTCAGTCAATTCACTCCAATGTTCAAAAAATACAATCTGAATTCCAGGCCAGATACGGTGTAACATGACAAACTTCCCTTTTATTTTTCTTGGAAAAAGTACCACATCTTTGTCTCTCAGTAAACGTAGATCGTCATTAATTAATCCCATTTCTTTATGAAGCCGATAGTAATGATGGTATTTTGGATTTAATTTATAGCCATTGCAAAGTGCATAGCGTTCATAATTTTGATAGTTTATTTTTGGCGTGATTATTCCATGTTTTTCAAAAGTGACCAAATCTTTTGAAGTGGCGAGTGCTCCCATTGCATTTGAACCATCATAAGCCGTGTAGGTTATATAATAAGTATCTTCAATTTTGACGATTCGTGCATCCTCCACTCCGCGACTTTCATAATCGAAATCCCGGTTAATCAAGGGATAATTACGTCTTTCGACAATATTAAATGGACCATCGGTTTTTGCATAACCTATAGTCGAAATATTTCCGTTTTGTACTGCTCGATATAAAATATGTACAGTATTTCCTTCCTGATATATTCCGGGATTTAACACACCATTGTTTTCAAATTCATTGTTGGTGGGACTCAGTATTATTCCAAGTTTTTCTATTGTAACCATGATTTGATATTTTTATAAACTTCAGTAATCATTCGTAATTTTGCCATAAACTATTTGCAGTTTCCAATGCCTAGAATAATAGATTTGCATAAAAATTATATTTAAGATTCTTATCAATATTGATTTTAATACTCTCAAAATTCTAATTAATTTGGAAGCGGGGATTTAAAAAAAGTTGACCGTAATCTCTTTTTTTTAAGTTTTTAGCTGTTTATCAAAATTTTAGGTGCGTTTTGGGGATAACTATTTAT
>CANHNG010000070.1 GCA_947461915.1 Flavobacteriaceae bacterium | reverse complement strand
CAAGTAAGATTTTGAATTTGGGCGAAAACCAAGCAGAAGAAGCCTTGCTTTGGTGGAAACAGGAATTTGGAGAAGATTTCTATATCGAGGTGATGCGCCACAATCAAGAAGATGAAAATCGCGTGAACGAAGGCTTGATATCATTGGCCAGAAAGCATGATGTCAAAATAGTGGCGACCAATAACACTTTTTACATTGAGAAGGACAATGCCAATGCGCACGACATTTTGTTGTGTGTAAAAGAGGGCGAAAAGCAATCTACACCAATAGGTCGTGGGCGTGGTTATCGTTACGGCTTGCCCAATCAGGAATATTATTTCAAGTCGGGTGAGGAAATGAAGAAAAACTTTAACGACCTGCCGGAGGCGATTTCGAATATTTCCGAAATTGTGGACAAAATTGAAATATACAATTTGGCTCGAGAAGTCTTGCTTCCAAAATTCGAAATTCTGGCAGAATTTAATGTTCCGGAGGATGCCATAGATGGAGGTGTTCGAGGCGAAAATGCTTATTTGCGACATCTTACTTTTGAAGGAGCCAAACGAAGATATGCTGAAATCACACCGGAAATTCAGGAAAGATTGGACTTTGAATTGTTGACCATTGAAAATTCGGGTTATCCCGGTTATTTTTTGATAGTTCAGGATTTCATCGCCGAAGCACGAAATATGGGGGTTTCTGTTGGACCTGGTCGGGGTTCTGCGGCAGGTTCGGTGGTGGCCTATTGTTTGAAAATCACCAATATTGACCCGTTGATGTACAACCTGCTTTTTGAGCGTTTCCTGAATCCGGATCGAGTTTCACTGCCCGATATTGATATCGATTTTGACGACGAAGGCCGAAGCAGCGTAATGGATTATGTGATTCGGAAATACGGTTCGAAACAAGTGGCGCAGATTATTACCTATGGTAAAATGGCGACGAAATCAGCGATTCGTGACACGGCTCGTGTGTTGGATTTACCTTTATTCGAAGCCGATAAAATTGCCAAATTGATTCCGGGAATGATGCCGTCCAAGTGGAATTTAGCCCGTTTTTTAAATGAAAAAGAGGACCTGATAAAAAAGGCCGTTCGTCCTGAAGAATTTGATAAAATCAAGGAATTAATTGGCTTGGCCAGTGAAGGGGATTTGGGTGGAGAAACTATACAACAAGCCAAAGTATTGGAAGGAAACCTCAGAAATACGGGTATTCACGCTTGCGGTGTAATTATTACGCCAAGTGATATTACCGATTTTGTTCCTGTGGCCACCGCCAAAGATTCGGATTTGTATGTGACACAGTTTGACAACTCGGTGGTGGAAAGTGCCGGTTTATTGAAGATGGATTTCTTGGGTTTGAAAACACTTACTTTGATTAAAGACACCGTTAAATTAGTAAAATACAGAAGTAACATAGACCTCAATCCAGACGAATTCCCCATTGATGATGCAAAGACCTATGAGCTTTTTCAGCGCGGTGAAACGGTGGGGATATTCCAGTATGAAAGTGCCGGAATGCAAAAATATATGAAGGAATTAAAACCGACCGTTTTTCCTGATTTGATTGCGATGAACGCCTTGTACCGTCCAGGACCTATTGCTTATATTCCGAGTTTCGTCAAACGAAAAAATGGCGAGGAAGAAATTGTTTATGATCTGGAAGCCTGCGAAGAATTACTGAAAGACACTTATGGGATTACGGTTTACCAGGAACAAGTAATGCTTTTGTCTCAAAAACTGGCGGATTTTTCTAAAGGAGATGCTGACGTTTTGCGTAAAGCGATGGGGAAAAAACAGAAGGATGTTTTGGACAAAATGAAACCCAAATTCATCAGTCAGGCTGTCGCCAAAGGGCACGCCGAAGATAAATTGGAGAAAATCTGGAGAGATTGGGAAGCCTTTGCAGAATATGCTTTCAACAAATCACATTCCACTTGTTACGCTTGGATTGCATACCAAACCGCCTACTTGAAAGCGAATTATCCCGCAGAATATATGGCGGCGGTTTTGTCGAACAATATGAGTGATATCAAGCAAGTTTCCTTTTTTATGGAAGAATGCAAACGTATGGGATTGCAGGTTTTGGGACCAGATGTAAACGAGTCGTTTTATAAATTTACGGTAAATGATGATTATGCGGTTCGTTTCGGGATGGGAGCCGTTAAAGGTGTTGGCTCTGGAGCTGTAGCCACTATTGTCGAAAGTAGGAAAGACTCCAACTACAAGTCAATTTTTGATTTGACTAAGCGTATCGATTTGCGTGCCGCGAACAAAAAAGCATTAGAAAATTTGGCCTTGGCGGGTGGTTTTGACTCGTTTTCAGGAACAACTCGAGCGCAATATTTTCACGATGATGGCGACGGAATAACTTTCTATGAAAAAGCCATTCGATATGGTGCAAAATTTCAAGAAAACGAAAATTCATCGCAGGTAAGTTTGTTCGGCGAGAGCAGCGATGTCCAGATTGCAGAACCTGTTGTACCGCCTTGCGAGGACTGGAGCACGATGGAAAAATTGGCCAAAGAGAAAGAAGTGGTGGGGATTTATATTTCGGGACATCCGCTGGACGATTTTAAATTTGAAATGAAATATTTCTGTAATTCAAAACTGGAATCACTGAGAGATTTGAATCAATTTGTGAATAAAAATTTAACTTTCGGGGGAATAATCAACAACGTGCAACACAAAACCGCGAAAAACGGAAAAGGCTGGGCTTCCTTTAATCTGGAAGGATATGACGAGAGTTATGAATTCAAAATTTTCGGTGAAGAATATATGAAAAACCGACATTATCTAATTCCAAATAGCTTTACCTATATAAAAATAATGGTGAAAGAGGGTTGGGTAGATCGAGATACAGGAAAAAAAGGAGAGCCAAGATTACAATTTTCAGAATTTAAAATGTTGCAGGATGTGTTTGAAAATTTTGCCAAAAAACTAAGCATTTTATTGGATATTAAAGATTTGAATGCTGATTTTATTTCGAAATTAAATGCGATTTTCCAAACCCACAAAGGAAACAATACCGTTACTTTTGAAATTATGGAATTGGAAAAAATAAAAAAAAATATCGAAGTCTCAAGAGAAATTCTTCCTGAAATTAGTTCCGTGATAGAAAAAACAGAGTCGGTCTTGTTTGACGATGAAATATCCGACGAACCGGCCATTTTCAATGAAGAAATTTCAGAAGAAGAGGAGCCAATCCTAGTGGAAACAATTTCAGAAATTGAAGAAACAAAAATCATCACACGAATAGCTATGCCTAGTCGAAAATTAAAAATCAAGATTTCGAATGAATTGTTAGTCGAATTGGAGAGGATGCAGATTAACTTTAAACTGAATTAATAAGTTATTCCAATTTAAAAATAGCTAAATGTAATACAAGTTACACTTCTTAAACCAAACGTTTCTTTATCTTTGTACTCAAGTTTGGATCTTAAACCGTTCAAACGGTAAACCTTAAACAAAAAATAGTATGGCATTAGCAATAACAGACGCTACTTTTGAAGAAGTAGTTTTAAAATCAGACAAACCCGTAATGGTAGATTTTTGGGCAGCATGGTGTGGACCGTGTAGAATGGTTGGACCAATCATTGACCAAATCAGCGAAGAATACGAAGGGAAAGTAGTCGTAGGAAAAGTAGATGTTGACGCAAACCAAGAATTTGCTGCAAAATACGGAGTGAGAAATATTCCAACAGTGTTGGTTTTTCATAACGGAGAAGTAGTAGGGAAACAAGTGGGAGTTGCTCCCAAACAAACTTATGCTGATAGTTTAGACGCTTTGTTGTAATCAAAGTCATGGCGAGCCTCGGGCGCCATCTTACAATATTATGTAGAAAGGTTTGGCGAAAGTCAAGCCTTTTTTTTAGACCCGATAGATTTTAAAAACCTATCGGGTCTTTAGTATATTCGTATTGGTTTTTGTGCAATCTTTTAATACATTTGAAGAATGAAGATCGAATCGCAAATAGAAAAAATATCCAGTTTTCAGCATCTTGAATTGTTGGCCAACCAAATTGTGGAAGGCTTTATTTCTGGTATGCACAAAAGTCCCTTTCACGGTTTTTCTGCTGAATTTGCCGAGCACAAAGTCTACAATGTTGGCGAAAGCACCAAGCACATTGACTGGAAATTGTTTGCCAAAACCGATAGGTTATTCACCAAACGGTTCGAAGAGGAAACTAATTTGCGCTGCCACATCATCATTGACAATTCGTCCTCGATGCACTATCCAAAACTCAAAGACGCTGAGAATTTTTACCAAAGCAAGATTGGATTTTCTGTTTTGGCTTCGGCCGTTTTGATGAATCTACTAAAGAAACAGCGAGATGCCGTTGGATTAAGTGTGTTTTCTGATACTTATGAATATTATGCCCCTGAAAAAGGGAGCGATCGCCACCACAGAATGGTGTTGAACGCGCTGGAAAATCTCTTGGCGCAACCTAAAACTCAAAAAAGCACGAATACGATAACCTTCCTGCACCAAATAGCCGAAAAAATGCACCGCCGTTCGATGATCATTCTCTTTACGGACATGTTTCAATCCGGCGACGAGGAAGCATTGTTTAATGCTTTACAACATCTGAAACACAACAAGCACAAAGTGGTTTTGTTTCACGTAATTGACAACAAAACAGAACTGAATTTCGACTTTGATAATGCCCCGAGAAAATTTATTGACATGGAAAGCGGAGATGAAGTAACCGTTTTTGCCGATAATGTAAAGTCAGCATATGAAAAAGGGGTGAATACTTATTTCAAAAACCTAGCAATGACCTGCTCTCAGAACAAAATTAAGTACGTTCCTGTTGGGGTTTCCGACAGTTTTGAGAAGGTATTGACGGCATATTTAGTTGAAAAACAAAAGTTTGGGTAAGCCGTAAAAATTTAATTCAATGTTTTTCGTAGAAACACTTGTAGATACAAAATTCTATAGTATATTTGCAACCGCAAACAAGTTCACTGAACTCCTATGAAAATAAGGGCATAGTGAAGTAATAAAGCAGAGGTTTGGTAGTTCAGTTGGTTAGAATACATGCCTGTCACGCATGGGGTCGCGGGTTCGAGTCCCGTCCAGACCGCTAAATTGGGATAAAGGTTTTCAGAAATGAAAGCCTTTTTTGCCCTAAAAGCATTTAAGATTGTTGTGTTGTTTTGCCCAGAAATGGGCAGGTTTAGTAGTTAGACCAATGGAAAGCTTTCCCTTTTTAGGGATGGCTTTTTTGATTTAAGGTTGATACTGAATCATTACAAAAACTTGTTAATTTGCAAAATAGTTAAACTAAAACCAATAAACAGAACTCATTACTTCCATAAATTTATTTTTTGTATTTTTGAAAACCCAAAGCAACGGGTATTTGATAAGCGAATATGAAAAAAATAATTCTTACAGTATTTTTATCAATACTTCTTTTTAGTTCCTGTCAGTACTTTGAAAAACAAGTGCCTTCAGAAAAGGATTTGTTGCAAAAGGAATTGAAATCCATTAATTGGAAAGAAGTAGACGAATTTCCATCCGTTTATGGTTCTGATACTATAGAAAATAAAATAGAGCGTCAACAATGTTTTTTTGAATACATGACACAGCTCATTCAACATAAACTAAGTGTTGACACCCTGTCCGTACTCTATCCAGAATTGGATACAATTGAGGTGAAAGTTACGGTTTATCCTAATTCAAGAATTATTTTCGAACCTCTATTCCCTAAAGATTCCGTGGCCTATGATACCGTAAAAATTGACAGCATACTTAAGGCTCGTTTGGTGGGCTTTCCCAAAATAAATCCTGCCATAAAAAGAGGAATCCCCGTAAAAACGCAGTTTATCCTTCCTGTTATTCTCAAAGTAGAGTGATTAAAACTTCTAGTATTTTTGAAGATTGGAAGCTTTAAAAATTAATCGCAGAACTAAAAACGCCTTCCTTTCCATTCGTATTTTCCAAACAAGGAATACAAAGCCACACTTGTGCTGAAAAAGAGATAGAGCAAACTCCCCGAAACTAAAAGGCGTATTTTGGTTTTGGTCAAGAAAAGATTCGCTTTGTAAATCAAAACCGCATCAACAATAAACTTTAAAAGGAATAGCAATAATATATCTTGAAATGGTATAAAACCGAAAACCCAACTTCCAAAACCCAAAACCCAAGCAAAATTCCCAACAAAAACCACCAAGCCCAAACCTTTCCCAAAACGGCTTTGATACGAGCCCGTTTTGGAAGCCCAGCGCACTCTTTGATAAAACAAGGATTTCCAGTCGTCCAAAGGTTTTGTGACAACAATGTTATTTTCGGATTTTAAATACTGTACTTTCTCGGGAAATCTTGCAATGGCTTTTTGCAACAAAAAAACATCGTCTCCGCTGGCAATTCCGTCATTTCCTCCAAAGCCATTTAGTTCTTGAAAAAACGATTTGGAGTAGGCAAAGTTAGCGCCATTGCACATAAACCCTTTTCCAAGACCAAAACTCCCGATCGTAGCGCCTTGCAAACTAGCCAAATCCAATTGCTGAAAATGATGCAAAAACGAATTTTTAGCTTCATAAGAAACGGCGCCGGCAATCATTGAAACTTGATGAAGTTGAATATAATTATCCAAAGTCGACAACCAGTTTTCATTGACCACACAATCCGCATCAGTGGAAATAATCCAATCGTTTTCTGCGCTTTGTATTGCCGTTGAAATTGCATCTTTTTTGGGCGAATTCGAAACCCGAACGTTCTTTATGACCGAAACTTTAAACTTGAAAGTTTGAACTCTATACTCTTCACGAGAAAAATCATCCACCAGAATGACTTCGAACAAATCCTCAGGATAATTCAATTTTGAAAAACTGTTTAAAAGGATTGGCAAATTTTCAGCCTCATTCCGAAAAGGAACGACAATCGAAAACTTGGTTTTTGGTGATAAGCCAGTATTTTCAAAGGATTTCACTTTCGAAAGACCATAAATCAAAAGCACAATAGAACCCGTGTAAACTAAAACCACCGAAAATAAAACAATTGTAATCATAATCATTTTATTAAGTTTTGTCTCCCTCTCCTTTGGAGAGGGTTGGGGAGAGGATTTTATAATTCATCACGTAATAACTGCCAATAATCACCGGCAAAACCACGTTCAAAAACCACATTAACGTGCTTATAAAAACCACTATCCATTCGTTGACGCCAAGAATTCCGAAAAAATAAACGGCAACACTTCCCTTCACGGCAAAGTCCAAGAATTGGAATGTGGGCAATGAAGAAGCCAAAAAGTAAACGCTGGCAATAGTTGCCATCATTGTTAAATAAGGCAAATCAACATCAAATGCCAAGAATAGAAAATAATATTGATGTGAAAAAATCAAATACCTGCAAACGGCCAAGAAAATATTTTTTTGATGAATCGCTTTCGGAATTTCATTAATCTTATGAATCAATTTTTCGATGGAATAGCCTTTTATTGCAACCTTTTTTAAGCCAAAAGCCAAAAGCCAAAAGCTGAAAGCTGAAAGTAAAATACCAAGAACCCATAACCCATAACCTAAAAACCACAATCCAATTGTTCCAAGAATAATAGACAAAATCATCTGTATTCCATTACAAATCAAGTTCAAGAACACGATTTTTTTGGTTTTCGATTTTCCAAAAAATAATGCTTTTCCGGCATATTCACCCACTCCGTTTGGGGTGAATAATCCTGCGGTCAGTGCACCAAGAACTTGCTTAGTCGCTTCCGACAAAGAGATTTTATAGAGATAGGAAACCAAATTCTGCCATTTCAAAATTTCGAAAAACCGATTCAAAACACTCAACAACAAGATGAAACAGATTCCCGAAACGGATTGGTTTTTTCGGAACAGAATGATAAATTTCTCCCAATCGAGTTGGTCATTGTTTGCTAACTCATTATAAATAAAATAAAAAGCAGCTCCGACAATCGAAATTTTAAT